>DATCKT010000074.1:0-12024 GCA_036562195.1 Limnochordales bacterium | reverse complement strand
CCGCTTGATCAGCACCACTTCCATCCTTGCCCTTCCTCGCCTTCCTGCGGCCCGGCCTTAGCCTGCGTGCCCGGGCAGCTCCAGGTCGTCTCCGGCGCCGGCCGTTGCGCCCCTGCCTTCTGCGGGCGCCGCGTCGGTCCCTTCCCCAACTGCGGCGCCGGCTGCCTCATCGGCGATGGCGCCGCTGGCCGCGCCCGGCGCGGCCTCCCGGTCACCCCGGCTCCGTGCCGGGTCGGCGCGCCGGGCTTCCCCCTCCTTGAGGCGCTTCAGATCTTGATCCTTCACGGGCATGTCGGGGTACTCCACCCGCTTGTGGAAGATACCCGTCAAGACCCGGACGAAGGCGTCGGCGATCTTGTCCAAGTCCTTCAAGGTCAGGTCCGACTCGTCCAGCTCGCCGGCTTCCAGGCGCTCTCTGATGATGCGCCGCACGAAACCTTCGATGCGCCCGGGCGTCGGCCGGCCCAAGGACCGCACCGACGCCTCCACCGCGTCGGCCAACATGACCAAGGCCGTTTCCTTGGACTGCGGCCGCGGCCCGGGATAGCGGAAGTCCTTCTCGTCCACAGGTTCGCCCTTGGCGTTTTCCACGGCCTTTTGGTAGAAGTACTTCACCAGGTCCGTGCCGTGGTGCTCGCGGATGAAATCGACGATCACTTGCGGCAGGTGGTACTCCCGGGCCAGCTCCACGCCGTCCCGCACGTGAGAGATGATGATCAACGTGCTCAAGGTGGGCGAGAGCTTGTCGTGGGGGTTTTCCCCGCCGAACTGGTTTTCCACGAAGAAGTACGGCCGCTTGGTCTTGCCGATGTCGTGGTACTGGGCCCCCACCCGCACCAGGAGCTGGTCGGCGCCGATGGCCTCGGCGGCCGCCTCGGCCAGGTTGCCGACGAGGATGCTGTGGTGATACGTGCCCGGCGCCTCCATGAGCAGCTTGCGCAAGAGCGGATGGTTAGGATTGGACAGCTCCAGGAGCCGGATGGAGGATGTGATCCCGAACACGGTTTCCAGGTAGGGCAAGAGGCCGATGGTGCCCACCGCGGACACGATGCCGTTCAACAGCCCCAGGAACGAGTACTGAATAAGAAACATCTCGCTGCGCATCAGGCCCAGGGCCAGCATGGTCATGAAACACGCGCCGCCCACGAACAGGCCCGCCCGCGTCAGGTCCGACCGCTGGCTGACCCGGGAGACGCTGTAGACGCCCGCCACCCCGCCGGCTAGGGCCACCAGGAAGTAGCGGCCGTCAAACCCGAACATGGCCGCCACGATGGTGGACAGCACCAGGGTGGTGACGATGGCCAGGCGCGAGTCCAAAAGCAGCGTCACCAAGAGGGCCGACAGCCCCACCGGCACCAGGAGCGCCGTGCCCTCCCAGGCGATGAAGCTGCCCACTTTGGCGAGGCCCGCCACCAGCAGCACGATAAGGCCCAGCAGGGCCAGCTGCCGCTCGCTCATGAGGATGTCCCGGCGGTGCTGGTGCAGGTACACCCCCGCCACCGCAAACAGAAGGACGAGCAACAGCGCCTGCCCGGCGAGCTGCGCGTAGCTGTAGCGGCCGTCCAAAAGCCCCAGGTCCTGCAGGAGCATGATGTGCTCAGGACCCACCGGGTCGCCCCGCCGGATGATGATCTGGCCCTCCCGCACCCGCACCTCGGCCACAGCCCGCATGGCCTCCTGGCGGGCCCGCTCCATCCGTTCGGGGCTCGGGATCAGGTTGGGGCGCAGCACCGCTTGCACGATGCCGCCGACGAAGGCCTGCTCACTGGGCGGCAACGCGGCGATCTGCGGCTGGGTGAAGACGGCCTCCTGCTCCCGCTGGAGATCGTCCACGGCGATCCGGCGGCGGGACATGAGGTCGGCGGCGATACGCACGGCCCGCTCCTGAACCGCGGCGCGCGTCTCGTCATCCAGCTGCAGCCCGTAGACGAGGACGTCCCGAGCCAAGGTGATGCCCTGTTGCGACAAGAGCTCTGCGGCGCGCGCCGCCAGCTCGTCCACAGGCAAGGCAGGTGCCGGCAGGGGGGCAGGTGTGGCCGGGTCGCCGGCGGCAGCCGCCGGATCTCCGGTGCCCCCATCCCCAGCAGCTCCGTCACCGCCCGTGCCAGGCGCTTGGCGCTCACCGCCGGCGGCGGATTCCGATGCGGCTCCTGCGCCCGGCGGCTGCCCTGCGGCCACGCCTTCCTCCGCCTGGGGGGCCAAAGCGGCCAGGGCTTCTTGGCGCAACGACGCGATGACGCCGAAAATGGCCTTTACCCGCTCCTCGGCCCGCAGGGCCTCGGCCGGGTTGATCTCCCAGTTGACCGGATCCAGCTCGGCTTCGCGTACCGCCTCCCGCGCGGCCTGCTCCCGCAATTGTTCGGTGCGATAGCGGTTGACCACGTCCCGGGGGGCGGCCACGTCCCGGGTGGCCACGTCGCCCACTTGCCAGTCCAGCGCGTCGGGCGCCGTGTCGGCGGCCATCACCGCCAGCAGCACCACAAACAGCACGCCCGCCAGCACGCCCCGGCGCGCCGCGCTGGGGCGGCCAAAAAACCGCGCCACGGGCGTCCAGACGGCCGCGCGGAAAGACGCCCACGCGCGGTGGGCGCCTCCTGGGCGGCCCGCACCCTGGCCCCCGGTACCGTTAGGTTTCTTGGTCATCGACCTCATCTCCCGGCTGCGGGACCCGGCGCACAGCCACAGCCTGTCCCTTGGCGCCGCGCTGCTCCGCGCGCTCATAGGCGCGGATGATGCGCTGCACCAGCTCGTGCCGGACCACATCGGCGTCGGACAGCTCCACAAACGGGATGCCCGTGTCGGCCAGCACGGCGCGCGCGTGGGCCAGCCCCGAGATCTGGCCGGCGGGCAGGTCGATCTGCGTCAAGTCGCCGGTAATGACCATCCGGGAGCGCAGGCCCATGCGGGTGAGGAACATCTTCATCTGTTCGGGCGTCGTGTTCTGCGCCTCGTCGAGGATGACGAAGGCATCCTCGAGCGTGCGCCCGCGCATGTAGGCCAAAGGCGCCACTTCAATGACGCCCCGCTCCAGGTGGCGCTGGAACGTCTCGACGCCAAGAATATCGTACAAGGCATCGTACAAAGGCCGCAAGTACGGATCGACCTTGTCCTGCAGGTCGCCGGGCAAAAACCCGAGCCGCTCGCCGGCTTCCACCGCCGGGCGGGTCAAGACCAGCCGCGCCACCGAGCGCTCCCTCAGGGCGGCGACGGCCATGGCGACGGCCAGGTACGTCTTGCCCGTGCCCGCCGGCCCGATGGCAAACACGATGCTGTGGCTGCGCATGGCGCTGACGTACCGCTGCTGCGCGAGGGTGCGGGGGGTGACCGGCCGGCCCCGGGCCGTCACGACCACCACGTCCCGCTGGACGTCCGCCAGCGTGGCACCGGGGCCGTCTGCCGACAGCCGCAGGGCGTAGCGCACCTCCTGGGCGGTCAGGTATGGGCGCGTGCGCGACAGTTCCACCAGATCTTTTAAGACCCGCAGGGCCCGCTCCACCGCGGGCGGCTCACCGGTGATGACGAGGGTGTTGCCCCGGGCCATGATGGTCACCCGCAGCTCCCGCTCAATGGTGCGCAGGTGCTCGTCCCGCTCCCCGAACACGCCCAGGGCCGCTGCGTTGTCGTCCACCACGAACTTGGCTTGCGCCAGCGTTTTACTCAAACTTGCGCGAACCCCTCCTCACGGGCCCGGCGGCGCGACGCCCGCCGGCTCAGAAGTGGGCCTCCGCGTGGCCGCCGACGGGGACGAACCGTCCCAGGTCCTGCAAAACCTCCACCGTCACCGTCGCCCGCACCACGCCGGTGGCCGCATCTTCCGTCACCGCCGCCTGTTCGTCCAGCACGTCCCCGCCGGGCGGCAGCTGCGCGAGGACCTGCTCCCGCGCCTGGGCCAACGCCGCCTCACGGGCGGCCGCCGGGTCCAGGGCTTCCGCGCGGCGCCGCACTTCGTAGGCCACATGCCACGTCCACGCCACGCCCGGCAGGTAGCGGGGAGAAACCGTTCGCTCCTCCCAGCGCACCGGCGCGAAGGGCGGCTCCGGGCTGCCCAAGCGCAGTGCGTAGGGGCCCACTCGCACCGTCACGTAGCGGTGCAGCCGGCCCGTGTCCTCATCCACCGTGCGCACCAGCGGCGCCTCGCCCAGCCCCCGGTACCAGGTGCGGCCCCGCACCACGCCTTCGGCCCGCACGTAAGGGAGCAAGCCCTGCTCCACCCGTTCCTGGTAGGCCGCACTGCCGGGCGCCAACATGCCGCTGATCAGAGGCTGTCCGGCCCGCACGGTTTCCCCGGCGGCCACGACGGCCTCGCCGCGGATGGCCGCCACATGTTCGACGACCCCGTCGCGGGCGGCCACGATGTGGCCCGGCTGCCGCTCATCCGGGTCCAGCACCGTCCGCTCCACGACCCGTACCGTGGCCACGGCGCCTCGCACCTCCACGGCCGTCCAGGCCAGGCGCGGCAGTTCCAAGTACAGGCGCCGCTCTACCACATCCCGGCGCACCCGGTCCCGGGGAACGCCCGGCCGGAGGCCCGCTTGGGCGGCCACCGCCAGCACCTCGTCGGGCCGCAGGGCTTGGATCCCGTCCACCCGCACGAACCAAACGAACTGGCCCAGGACGTAAAGCAGCGCGGCGCACAGCGCGCCGCCGGCCACGAACGCCCCGCGCCGCCCGGCCCGGATCAAGAGAAAGGGCAGGCCGGCCTTCTCCAGGATGACGACGTGCACCCCAAGCCGCCGGCCCGCCCTGGCCACGCGGGGGAAATCGGCCGCCGCCACCCGGGCCACCAACAGGTGCGGCGCCACCCGCTCCAGCCGCCACAGGGCGATGCCCTGGGCCACGACCCGGTTGACGAAGGCCTCGAGGCGCCCGCCCCTCGCTCTGATTATAACATATCCTCTGAACAGCGACGACACGGAGCGGAGCAGCAAGGGCGGGCCTCCCTACCGGCGCAGTTGGACCTGGAGGATACGCCCGTCCACCACCAGCTCCTGCGGCAGGATGGACCCGATGCGCAGGCGGCTGCCCGCCACCACCAGCTCGCCGCGCGCGGTGCGAATCCGGATTTCCCGGGGAGTGTACGCGATGAGGCCGCGATGGTTTTCCACCAGCAGCTGGACGTCGCCGATGAGGGTGGTCTTGGGCAGGTTGAACACGATGTCCTGGGGCAGGTCCAGGGCGCGCACCAGCCGCTCCACCATGGTGCCGCGTTCCCGTTGCACGGGCGTCCCTCCCGGGACACCCTATGCGCCCGGCGCGGGGGCTAGACCCGCGGCCAGAGGCGGTACGGCCGCAGGGCGCGCGGTTTCTCCCAAATCTCCTTGATCACCACGGCGGCCAGCCACGGCTGACCCCGTTCCAGCAAGGCCGCCACGGCCGGCGGCAGGCCGTCCCCGCTCGTGGGGCCGGGTATCCGCCGCCCAGGGGCGCCCGGTCGCCGGCCTGGCCGGCCCGGAACGCTCCGCCCATGCCCGCGCCGCGCGGGCAGCGCCTCCGGCTCCAACGGGTCGGCGGGCCAGTCATCCCATTCCTCGATTGCCGGCCACTCGTCGGCGGATTCAGAGGGACGCCCGGTGGACGGGCGCATGGTCATGGGGCGCAACGGGACGGGACGCATGGGCGACGGCCGCACGGTGGAGGGGCGCACCGTCGGCTGCGCCGTGGGACGGGCCTCGGGGCGCACCGGGACGACGGTCACCGGCTCGCCGGCTGCGCGGGACGAAGCGCCTTCCTCCGCCGGTGCGCGCCGGGCAGCCTGCTGAGGGGACGCCGCCGCGGGTGGGGATGCCGCCGGCTCCAAGGGCACGGCGGGCGCGCCAGGCGCGAGGGGCTCGGCGCCAGGGCGCCCCGGCGGCTCAGCCGGCCCGGCGGGCGGCACCACGGGCCGCGGCCCCTCCCCCGGCGGGGACGGCGGCTGGCCCAGCATCTCCTCCCGCATCCGCCGCAGCCGCCGCTCCAGCTCCTCCATGTCCAAGATCTCGCCCGGCGCCTCGTCGTCCAGCTCCGGCGACCGCCGCTGGGAGGCGCCTCCCCGCATGAGCGCGCCCACGATGGACCCTAGGATGTACAGGACGAACAAGAGGCCGAAAATTTCATCCAACCCCACGGCCAAGTCCCTCCCATCCCGGCCGCCCCAGCCGCGGGTTTCCCGGTGCGCCGCGCTGCATCCCCCGCACCTCCGCCCCCTGCGGCCCCGTGTCCCCGCGAGCCTACTCCTTCCGCTTCGGCGCCTCGCCGCCGGCCGCGGGCTCCGGCCCTTCGCCGCCGCGGCTGATGGCCTGGCGCATCTCGGTGTCGGCGATCAGGTTGCGCATGGCGTAGTAGTCCAGCACGCCCAGGCGGCCTTCCCGCAACGCCGCTGCCAACGCCTTGGGCACTTCCGCCTCGGCCTCCACGACCCGGGCCCGCATCTCCTCCACCATGGCCCGCATCTCCTGCTCCCGGGCCAGCGCGGCAAACCGGCGCTCGGCCGCCTTGGCCTGAGCGATGTTCTTGTCGGCCTCGGCCTGGTCCATCTGGAGCTGCGCGCCGATGTTGCGGCCCACGTCCACATCGGCGATGTCAATAGACAGGATCTCGTAGGCCGTGCCCGCGTCGAGACCTTTCTCCAGCACCGTCTTGGAGATCCGGTCCGGATTCTCCAGCACTTCCTCGTGGCTCTCCGCCGAGCCGACCGTGGTCACGATCCCTTCGCCGACCCGAGCGATGATGGTCTCTTCGCCCGCACCGCCCACGAGCCGCTGGATGTTGGCCCGCACCGTGACGCGCGCCTTCACTTTCAGCTCAATGCCGTTCTTGGCCACCGCCGAGATGAACGGCGTCTCGATTACCCGCGGGTTGACGCTGACCTGCACCGCTTCCAGGACGTTGCGCCCGGCCAGGTCGATGGCGGCCGCCCGCTCAAAGGTGAGGTCGATCTGGGCGCGATGGGCGGCGATCAGCGCGTCCACCACCCGGTCGACGTTCCCGCCCGCCAGGTAGTGGGCCTCCAGCTTGTCGATGGCCACGTCCATGCCGGCTTTGACGGCCTTGATCAGCGGCAGGACGATCTTGTGGGGCGGCACCCGGCGCAGGCGCATGCCGACCAGCGTCAGGATGGGGACGTGCACCCCCGCCGCCCAGGCCGAGATCCAGAGGCCGACCGGGATAAAGTTAAAGAATAGAAACACAAAGATGATCGCCAGAAAGACGACCAGCACACCGGTAAACGTCGCCAGCATGTTCTCAGCCTCCCGTTTGGCCGCATAGCCGGCCGCGTTTCACTGCTCAGTCGCGGTAGGCCCGCACCGTCACCCGGCCGCCGACAACGCGCACGACTTGCACCATTGTACCCGGAGGGATGAACTCTCCCTCGGAAACCGCATCCACCCGCAGGCCCTCGATTTCCACGGTGCCCGCCGGCCTGAGGGGGGTCAGCGCCCGGCCCAAGGCGCCCATCTTGAGGACGGGATCCTTGGGATCGTCGCCGGGAACCCCCACATCCTCCAGCTTGGTTTCCAGCGCGATGCGCCGCCAGATGCCCGTCTTGGGCACGCGCCGCACCAGGATGATGCCGAACACGATGGTGGCCACCGTGGCGAAACCGATGGCGGTGAAGGCCGACGACGCGTCGGGGAAGGACAAATACAAGCTGGCGAAGATGGCCGCGAGGCCCCCGACGCCGGCAAGGCCGAAGCCGGGGATAATGAGAATTTCGAGGAGCAGCAGGCCGATGCCGAGCAGGAACAGGAGTACCACTTCCAGGCCCGCCAGGCCGGTGATCAGGCGGGCCCCGAAAAACAGGGCCAGGGCCACAAGGCCCGCCGTCCCGGGCACGCCCCACCCGGGGCTTGTGATCTCCGCCAAGAGGCCCAGCGCCCCCAAGGTCAACAGCAGGGAACTGATGGTAGGGTCCGTCAAGAACCGGGCGACGCGCTCGGCCCAGTTGGGCGCCAGCTCCTCCTCGACCGCGTTGGGGAAACCGAAGGCCGCCAGCACCTCGGCGCGCGTGGACGCCAACAGGTCAACGAATCCGATGTCGTACGCCCGCTGCGCTGACAGCGTCAAGATCTCGCCCGCCGCCACAAGCCCCTCGATCTCGATCCGCTTGTCGACCATCGCGGCCGCGACCCGAGGATCGCGCCCGTGGCGCTCCGCGGTGGCTTCAAATTCGGCCCGCAAAGCGGAAATGGCCTTCTCCTCGGCCGGCTGCGGTTCCGCCGCGCCGATGCTGGACCCGGGCGCCATGGCGATCTTCTCCGCGGCCAGAGTGACCAGCGCTCCCGCCGACCACGCCCGCTCCCGCACGAAGGCTAGCACCGGCCGGCCCGCTCGCAGCAGCGCGTCGCGGATCCGGGTGGCCGAATCCACCCGGCCCCCGAACGTGTTGATCTCGATGAGGATGGCGTCGGCGGAGGCGCTTTCCGCCGCGTCCACTGCACGCTCCACGAAGGCGGCCAGCCCTTCGTCGATGGTGCCCACGATGGGGATGACGAACACGCGGCTGGTTCCCTGGGCGAGGGCGCCCGCACTCGCGCCCACGGCCAGCACCAGCGCCAGCGCCACCTTCAGCCAGTGGTGTCTCCGCAAGATCCTTCCCTCGCTTGTGGCCCCGCGGCCGCTCCCGGCTCGGCACGGCGGTCGCCCGTGGCCGTCTCCCCCCGGTACAAAAAGGGAGGCCCCTTCCGGCCTCCCTCCATGCTCGGTTCCCCGCGCCTTGTTACTTGCTGCGGCGCTTGCGCGCGGCGGCCGACTTTTTCTTCCGCCTCACGCTGGGCTTGTCGTAATGCTCCCGCTTGCGCAGCTCCGACTGGATCCCTTCCCGCCGGGCCAGCTTCTTGAACCGGCGCAGAGCTTTGTCCAAGCTCTCGTTCTTCCCCACGCGTACCTCGGCCATACCTTCGGGCTACCCCCTCTCTGGCGCCAGATGTGCACCGCGGGCCCTCATGCAAACCGCCCAAGGGGTTTGCCGCCGAGGAGGTGGAAATGCAGGTGAAAGACGACCTGTCCACCGTCACGGCCGCAATTGGTCAGCACGCGATAGCCCGTCTCCCGGATGTTCAACGTTTCTGCCAGCTGCTGCGCCACCCGCAGGAGGTGTCCGGCCAGTTCCGTGTCACCGGGACCGAGATCGGCCAGGGAAGCGATGTGTTGCCTAGGAATGATGAGCACGTGGACCGGGGCTTGGGGGTTGATGTCACGGAACGCGATGACGCGCTCGTCTTCGTAGACGCGATCGCTCGGCAGTTCTCCCCGCACGATCCGACAGAAGACGCAGGTTTCAGTCACCCGGGCTCCACCCCCTTCCCGCAGGTCTTTCTTAATGCTTCGACGGATGCAGGTGCCTTCCTTCTCCCCGGAGTTCTTTCCTTTTCCAGATCACCTGCGGACTCCTTCGCCTCCCGCGAGCCGCACGGCGACGCCCGCCGCACCCGGCCTGCCGGCTCTGCGCAGCGTCCGGCCGCGCTAGTCCCGCGGCCCCTCCGCGGGCACCAGGCCCAGCCGCCGCGCCATGATTTCCTTCTGAATCTCCGACGTGCCCCCGCCGATGGTATACACCCGGGCGTCGCGGTAATACCGCTCCACGGGATAGTCGGTGACGAAGCCGTAGCCGCCGTGGATCTGCACCGCCTGGGCCGTGACCCGGTTGATCATCTCCGACGCCACCCACTTGGCCAACGACGCGGCCAGGATCCGGTCGCCCCCGCCGCCCCCGTAGGCGCTCGCGGCCTGATACATGAGCAGCCTCGCCTGCTCCACCTGGGCGTACATCTCCACCAGCTGGTGGCGCACCGCCTGGAAACCGGCAATGGGCCTGCCGAACTGCCGCCGCGCGAGGGCGTAATCCCGGGCCGCCTCATAGGCCGCCTCGCCGAGGCCGACGCACTGCGCGGCCAGGAACACCCGCTCCAGATTGAAATCTTCCATCACATAGTAGAAACCCCGGTGCTCCTCGCCCACCCGCTGCGCCGCCGGCACGCGGCAGCCCTCAAACAAAAGCTCCCCGGTTTCCGAGGTGTGCCAGCCCATCTTGTCCAGCTTGCGCGCCACGGAGAAACCGGGTGTCCCTTTGTCGACCACAAACAAGGACAAGCCTTTCCGCCCGGCGCCCGGAGAGGTTCTTGCCGCCAGCACCACGAAGTCCGCCACCGGCCCGTTGGTAATGAACGTCTTGCGGCCGTCGATGACGTAGTCGTCGCCGTCCCGCACCGCCCGCGTTTGGATGGAAGCGAAATCCGATCCGGAGTCGGGCTCCGTCATCCCGATGGCGCCGATGATCTCTCCCCGGAGGCCGGCGGGCAGGTAGCGGCGCTTCTGCGCTTCCGTGCCGTGCTGCCAGATGGGATACAACGCCAGCACCTGCACCAGCAGCGTCACGCCGATCCCCGCGTCCACCTTGGAGATTTCCTGGACCGCCAGCGCCTGCGCCAGCACATCGCCGCCGGCGCCGCCGTATTCCGGCGGGAACATGATCCCGATGAGACCCTGCTCGCCCATGCGGCGCACGATGTGGGGCGGCAGCTCCCGCCGCCGCTGATACTCCGCCACCAGCGGAGCCACCTCGCGCTGGGCGAACTCCCGCGCCAGGGCCTGAACGGCCTGCTGGTCCGCGGTCAACCGCATCATACCCGCTCCCCCTCCCCGGCGCGGCGCTCCAAGCCGCGCAGCAGGATATGTGCGAACGCCGCCGCCAGTTCCTCGGGCCGCGCGGGGCCCGTGGGCCGGTACCACTGGTAAGGCCAGTTCATGACGGCCAGCACCACGAAACCGGCCAGCCTCGGCGACGCCACCGCGAAGACCCCCTGCTCGGCGCCTTCGGCCAAGATGCGGCGAATGAGCCCCTCGTACGCGTCGCGCAGCGCCACGATCTCCTGCTGTCGCGCCGGCGATAAGGCCTTCAGCTCGTGCAGGAGCACGGCGACCGCGTCGATCCGCTGCGCCAGCACCTTGAGATGCTTCGTGACGGCCCGCCGCAGCTTCTCCCGGGGATCTCCCGGCTGCTCCACCACCGGCTGCACCGCTTGGATGAACGCCTCCATGGCGTCGCGCATGACCCTGAACAGCAGATCTTCTTTGGTGCGGATGTAGTAGTAAAAGCTCCCTCGCTGCATCCCGACGGCTTCGGCCAGGTCCTGCATGGAGGTGGCGTGGTAGCCCTTCTCTCGGAACAAGCGGGCCGCAACGGCCAAGATCTCGCTCTCGCGCACGGCTGCGGTGGTCACGGCGGTGGTCACCCCGCTGGCATGTATGGCGGCTCTCATCGATATCTTTCAAACGTTTGGTAGAATTTCCTGCCGCGCCGCTCCCGATCTTGCCAGCAGCCTATCCCGCTGAGGCCGCTTCCCACCCGCGGCACCCCGGGACGAGGCGCGTTCAGCCGGCGATGGTTTCAATCAGGACAGGGCGAAACCCCACAGCGTCGCACGACACCAGATGATAGCGGATGTGGCCCACTTGGCCCGTCAGGCCGTGCCGGCGGGCCGGCCCGTGCAGGTGCCCGTACACGCAGTGGACCACCGGATACGCTTCCAGCAGGCGGGTGAAACCGGAGGGCTCGTGCCGCTCGTTGGTTGGCGGGTAATGCAGCAGGGCGATGATGCGTTCCGCACCCGCTTGGGCGGCGCTCCTGAGGGAGAGCTCCAGGCGCTGCAGCTCCCGGAGGTAGATCTTCATGTCCTGGTCGCCTTGGAAGGTGCTGCTGCCGGGCACCGTCCAACCCCGGGTGCCGCACACGGCCCAGCCGTGGCCCAGCAGCAGGTGGTCGTTCTGCAGGGCCGTCACGTTGGGCGGCAGCGCCCGGCGGACCTTGCTGATGCTGCCCCACCAGTAGTCGTGGTTGCCGCGGATGAGAACGATGCGGCCGGGCAGCTGGGCCAAATACGCGAAGTCCTCCGCCGCCTGCTCCAGGGTCATGGCCCACGACAGGTCTCCCGGCATGAGCACCACGTCGTCGTCGCGGACCAACTCCAGCCAAGCACGGCGGATTTTTTCAGGGTGGTCGATCCAGCCGGCCCCGAAAACATCCATGGGCTTGTCCTGCCCACCGGG
>DATCKT010000066.1:0-4472 GCA_036562195.1 Limnochordales bacterium | reverse complement strand
GGCGTCGGCCTGCTCCATCTGGTCCAGCCGCGAGCGGAGTTCTTGCACCTCGCCCTGGTGCTGGGTGAGCTGCGCCGCGAGCTCTTGGTCGGCGGCCCGCTGCTCAGCGCTCAAGGTTTCCATCAGCTGCCGCAGGCTGGCCAGGGATCGGTCCAGAGTGTCGGTGTGGCCGCGCAGGGCGTCCAGTTCCGCCGTCAAGGTGGCCACTTCATTGTTGATCAAGGCGTTCAAGGAGCTCTCCAGGTTCCGCATGAGCCAGTCCAGGGCCGCCGTCCGCTCCTCGAGGAGGTTGATGGCCGTGGCCACCTCATCCTCGATGCGCACCTCCAGCCGCCCCAACTCCTCCTGCAACCGCCGCACGTCCTCCTGGAGCCGCTCGAGCGCGCCGCGCTGCTCGCCCAGGCGCTGGCTGAACGCTTCGCCCAATTCCACCCCTTGCGCCCGCAGGGCCTCTTCCAGCCGTTCCTGGAGCGCCTGCAGCTCCTGCAGCCGGCCCGCCAGCTGGTCGGTATTCTGAGCCAGCCGGCTGTACAGGTCCTCCACGGCCTGGGCTTGGCTCTCCAGCTGCTGGGCCTGCTCGCTGAGCCGCTCCTCATGCTGCTCCAGCCGGGCAACGTGGGATTGCAGCTGCGTGTCGTGGGCCTCAAGCTGGGCGCCGTAAGATCCAAGCTTAGCCTCGTGGGCCTTCAGTTGGGCGGCATGAGCCTCCAGCTCGGCGGCATGGCGAGCCAGTTCCTCCGCTTGGCGCGCCAGGTCCGCGTCGTGCCGCGCCAGGTGCTCATCATGGCCCGCCAGGCGTTGGTCCCGCTCCGCCAGGCCCGCCTCGAGGGCTCCGCCCACCGCGGACAAGGCCGCCTGCAGCTCCGCTGTCGCCCTGGCCTCCCGCTGAGCCAGATCGGCTAGCCCGTTGGCAAGGGCTTCCAGCTCGGCCAACACGTCGTTCATCTGGGCGTCGATCACGGCCACGGCTCGCTGAGTCTGACCGTAGGCTTCCTGGAGCGCATCCCGCTCGGAGTGCCACCTGACCAGCTCCGCCCGGAATTCCTGCTCCAGCCGGCGCACCAACTCCGCGTCGGTGCCCTCGCGGATGCGCACGCGGCCCGCCTCGATGTCCTCCAGCAGCCGCCCGACCACCGCCGCCAGGCTGTAGCGGTCGGCGGGCAAGTCGCCTCGGAACGTGCCGTCGCTGGCCAGATCGATATAGCCGCGCTCCACCAGGGTTTGCACAGCCCGGTACGCCCAGTGGTCCTGCGGCACATCCGCCACTTGGGCGAAGGCGCTGCCGGTCACCATGGCCGACAACAGGAGAACGACCAGGAAGACCCGCATCTGTCTCATCGTCCCACCTCTTTATCGTGTTGGCTTCCCGCAGGGCGCCCCACCCGGGCCCGCCGTCACGCCCGGGCGGAGGCCGTCTACGCTCACCGCTTACGGCTCCCCGACCCGCACGGTGATCACGGCTTCCTCGGTCATTACATCGATGGCGTTGCCTTCCTGATCCGCGATGTACGCCTGCTGGGCGTCGGGGCTCAGGAAGGGGTGGTAGGGCACCATGGCCAGGCTCAGCCGCGCCTGCCCTTCACCCACCGCCCGGAAACGGATGGTGGCCAACGAGTCATCGGCCCGGCTCAAGGGTCCCGCCGGCAGGCGGCTGCCGGCGATGCGCACCACGCCGGCCCGGTTGTCCACAAACACCGGCCGGATCCAGTTCAGCAGCTGTTCCTCTCCGGTGACGGGGTCGTTCTGGACGAACACTCGCCCAGGCCCCACGCCCAGTCGGCCGCCGAGCACCTGCAGCACGTTGGGGTCGAACCGGAGCTCCAATGCCGCGCCGTAGAAGCCGCGCACCGCCTCGGCTACAATCTCCACGTGGAAGCGGTCCCCCACAGCGAAGGTGTCGGCGCCCGCGCCGTCCTCGTCGACCACCACCAGCCGCAACACGGCGTCCAAGCGCGGCACGGTCACGAAGTGCGTCGGCAGGCGTGCGTCGATCCGCGCCTGCTCGGCCCGCAGCTGCAGCGACACGGGCAGGTTCCCCACCGCGCCCGTGGGAACGAGGTGCCACTCCACCTCAACGGTTTCGCCCGGCGCAATGGTCCCGATGGCCCGCACCGGATTGTCGCCCTTGGCCACGGCCAGCCCGATGGGCATGCGCACCTCCGCCTCGACGCCCCGAGCCTCCAGCTGGCCGTCGTTTCTCACCTGCGCCCGCACCGTGAAGGGCACCGGCTGCCAGCGGCCATCCAGCACCTGAAGCTGGCTGGGCCCGCTCATGGTCGCGCTCAACGAGGCGGGCGCGATCACCGTGATCTGCCGATCGACGTGGTTGGGATCGGCGTTGCTGGAGGTGACGGACACCCGGTAGACGAAGTCGCCGGAGCTCCCGGGCGGCACCGCCACCCGCCAGACGACCTGCCGTGCCTGCCGCGGCGCCAGGTCGCCCAAGGCCACGGAGGCCTGGCCCTGGACGATCTGCATCGGCGCTACGTTCTCGAGGCGCACCACCGTGTCCCGGGCAATCCATGCGCCCGTGTTCTCCACGTAAGCCCGGACCTCGAACACCACCGACTCCGTGTAGCTGCCTTCCACCGACCGCGGCGACGTGACGCCCAGGGACAGGTGGCCGGCCGCGATGGTGATGCCGCCCAGGCCGTAGTAGGTGACGTAGCGGCGGGAGGCGCCGGGCTCCAAGGGCATCGGGTCCCAGTACAAGGCCACGGCGCTGTCCAAGACGAACTCCTCGCCGGCGCGGGTAAAGTCGCGGCCGGGGGCGAAATCGAAATCCCATACTCCGTCGGCCAGGCTGCCCCAGTTCGAGAAATACACCGCGTCGGGCACCGTCGTGTCCAAAGCCCGCAGCGTGCCTTGGGAGACCACTTGGGGATTGGCCAGGGAGTCAAAGGCCTGGAAGTAGTCGGGTATGCTGGCGCCCCGGAAAGCCATGTCGCTCAAGAGCGCCTCGCCGCTGACCTGGAACGGCGCTCCGTCGTTGGCGCCCAGCATCGTGTCCAGCATGATGCGCAAGCCGACGCTGCGGCTGCGGGCGCCTTCGTTGGTGACGACGTACTCGATGCGCGCCGTGTCCATCTGACCCGTGGTGATGCCCGCGGCAAAGCTCAAGATCTGCGTCACCACGATGTCCTCCATCCGCCACGAGGCGCGGATCTCCCGGTCCTCGTGAACGTAGGGCGCCGCCACCATTTCGCCGTAAAGGCCCGAGCGGCCGGCCCGCTTGCCGGTGGGACCGCCGAAGACGTAATCCCGCCCGTCGATGCGCACCGTCGTGTACGACGTCCACGGTCCCGGAGCCCGTTCGGTGCCGTAGACGAGCGGCTTCTCCTCATCGCCCACCCGCGACGGATCGCCGCCCTTGGTATTGACGGAGAATCGTCCGGTGTCCTCGGCGCGCGCGTTGACGATGATGGCGATGAAGTCGTTCTCCATGACGAGACTGTCGCCCGTCCGGATCTGGATGCCCTGGGCGAACCCCGCCGGCTGGGGGCCGGCCCGCAGCACCGCCAGCAGAGCCAACAGCAATGCCATCTGCCATCTGCGCACCAAAAGGCCACCTCCGGGGTTTGCTGAGTCGATTCACCTGGCGGCAAGCCGCCCGTCAGCGCCGCCCCACGAACTCCGGCCGCGGCACCGGCGTCGTCACGCCGTCCACCACCGCGTGGGTGAAGCTGATGCGCCAGGTTTCCACGTAGTCCCGCTCAAAAGGCGCGAACTGCCACCGCATCATCAGGCCGGCCATCTCCAGGTCCACATCGGGCCGTCCCGACGAGTTCACGATCTGGTACGTAATCACTCGCCCGTCGCTGCTGACCGCCAGCTCGATGACCAAGTCGTCCAGGGTTTCCTCCGGCGGCACGTTCTCCAGCGACTTGGTGCTGCCCAAACCGAAGCGGGTCGCGAGCGTGGTCGGCGACGGGGCCGGCTCAAGCGAGCCCTCGGGATCCACCGCGCTGGGTTCGCCCTCCTGAACGGCTTCGTCGCCGGTATCGCCCTCGGGCGCGACGGCGGGCGCAGCCGGCTCGGGCGCCGGCGCCGGTTGTGGGGCCGGTTCCGGCTCGGGCCGCGGCTCGGGCGCAGGCTGCGGCTGCGACGGCCGCGGCGTCGGCTGCGGCAGCGGCACGCGCGTCGGCTCAAGCTCCGGCTGCGGCACAGGCTGCAGCGAAGGCTGCGGTGCCGGCTGCGGTTGCGGCTGCGCCGGTTGCGGGACAGGCTGAGGCTGCACCGGCTGCGGCGCAGGCTGAGGCGCTACCGGAACTTCGACTTCGCCGCGCTCGCTGACAAGGATCTCCTCCTCTACCTCCTGCTGCGGCTCCGCCTGCGGCGGGACAGCGGGCGGCGGCGCCGGTTGCGGCAAGGGCACCGGCTGAGGCGCCACCGGCTGCGGCGGTGTCGCAGGCTTGGGCGCCGGCTCGGGCAACGGCTGGGGCTCCGGTTGCGGCGCCGGCTGGGGCTGCGGC
>DATCKT010000062.1:0-2627 GCA_036562195.1 Limnochordales bacterium | reverse complement strand
CGTCAAACACGAGCTGCAGCACCACCCGCTGCTCGCCCCCGGACGCCCAAGCCATGGCGGTCCACCATGGCCTGCCTTCCAGCTCCTGCCACTGGGCCGCGTCCAGCTCGACCCGCAGCCCGCCGCTTTCCGGTGTCACCTGGGCCCCCAGCTCCACCAGCACATCCTGGACGAACTGTTCCAAAGTCACTGAGTCTCCCGCGAGCGGTGGCAGCAACGGCTCGCCCGTCATCGCAGCGCCGTCACCCCAGAATCCGGTCCAAGAGGTCCACCTGCCGGGACGCGTCGCGGGCGCTCTGCACCTGCGCCCCCAACTGATCCAACCGCCGCACCAGTTCCCGCCGGTCGGCGCTGTCCAAGACGATGTCGGCGATGGCTTGCTCAAAGGAACGGTCCATGACCAAGCGGGCCATGACCGCATCCACATCGCCCAGGACCGCCTGGAACATGTTGAGCTTCTCGTGCAGCAGGTATAGGATGTACTCCTCAATGGTGTCCCGGGTGGCCAAGTTGTGGATGTGCACTTCCCGTGTCTGGCCGAGCCGGTGCACGCGGCCGATGCGCTGCTCCAGGCGCATCGGGTTCCAGGGCAGGTCGTAGTTGACCACATGGCGGCAAAACTGGAAGTTGAGCCCCTCGCCGCCTGCTTCGGTGCTGACCAGCACCTGTGCGCCGTGGCGAAACAGCTGCCGCGTCCACTCCTTTTTGGAAGCGGACATGGAGCCGTCAAAGCCCAACGCAGCGATGCCCGCCTGCTCCAGCCGCCAGCGGATGAAGCGCTGCGTCGCCCGGAACTCGGTGAAGACGATGAACTGCTCGTCGCTGGCCTGGATCAGCTCCACCAGCCGCGCCAGCTTGGCGCTGGCGGGGCCCAGCCGTTGGCCCATGGCCAGCAACTGGGCCAGGCGCTCCCGCCGCTCGGGGTCCCGGGCCCGTTCCCACAGGGCAGCGAGGCTGTCCAGGGCCGCCGCCACGCTGCTGCACACCTCCCGCTGCAGGGTGATGAGGGGGAGGATTGTGCCGATGACGCCGCCGTGCGCCGACTCCTCCCGCACAAACCGGCTGACGGCCTCGTAGAACCGCCGTTCCGGCCCCGAAAGCTCCACCGGGTGGGCGTGGACGCGGCGGGGAGGGAATTCGATGGTGCCAGGCCCGCGTCGGTTGCGGATGAGGCACGTGCGCAACAGCGCCCGCAGGGTGCCCACATCCCGCGGCGTGCGCTTGTCCAGCATGAACCGGTTCTGGAACTGGCGGTAGGTTCCAAGCGGTCCCGGCCGCAGCAGGGTCACCAGGTTGTACAGCTCCCGGAGGTCATTCTGCACGGGCGTGGCGGTGAGCAGCAGGCAGTAGCGGCGGCGAATGGCGCTCACGAAGCGCCAGTTGGCGGTGCGGGCGTTCTTGAGCTTGTGGGCCTCATCGACGATCAAGAGGTCATAGTCCAGCCTGTGGATGATGTGGCAATGGGGCGGGCGCTTGGCCGTGTCCAGGGAAGCGATGATCACGGCGCACCGCTCCCAGTCGTATTCGCTCCGCTGCAGCGCCGCGGCGATGCCGAACTTCTCTTTCAACTCCACGTACCACTGCCATGCCAGGGAGGCCGGCGCGAGGATGAGGGCCCGCCGCACCAGCCCCCGCAGCATATACTCTTTGAGCACCATGCCCGCTTCGATGGTCTTGCCCAGGCCCACCTCGTCCGCCAAGATGGCGCGGCCCCGCATGTCGCGGATGACGCGCCGGCAGGTGGCCAGCTGGTACGGGTAGGGTACAAGGCCCACCTGCCGCCAACGTTCCCGGCAGTGGTCCTCGATCAATAGCCGGTCCGGGCCCGGTCGGACCGCGAAGGTGAGAGCGGCGAGCGCGAGCCGGTGCCGCGCCCACGGCGCCCACGCGCCGTCTTGCAGGCGCTGGGCCAGTTCCACCAGCGCCGTCTCGGAAACCAGCAGCTCCAGATCTCCGGACTGGTGCGGGGGAAGGAAGCGCTCGTCGATGGGGGACGGGCCGAGCATGGGGGCGGGGCCGCCGCCCAGGATGGGCACGTTCACCGGAAACGTCTTGAGGGGCAGTTTCAGGCCGGACACCCGCGGGCAGACCTCCCCGGTCGGATGATGCGTGTCGGTCGACGGCTCTTGGTCATCGCCCCGTAGTTTAACCAAACCGCTTGCGGCGAACTCCATATGGACACGGGCGGGAGGGGATGGTATAATACGAAAGCGGTGAGGGCCTGTAGCTCAGCTGGGAGAGCGCTGCACTCGCATTGCAGAGGTCGGCGGTTCGAGTCCGCTCAGGTCCACCAAGCAAAAAGCCCCTTCGGAACTCGGTTTCCGAAGGGGCTCTTCGTATCGTTTGGGACGCTACTCTCCCATCACTTTGATGATCACCCGTTTCGGCCGCTGGCCGTCCCATTCGCCGTAGAATACCCGCTGCCACGGGCCGAAGTCCAGGCGCCCGTTGGTCACTGGGATGATGACCTCATGGCCGACGGTGAGGCTACGCAGGTGGGCGGCGGCGTTGTCCTCGCCGGTGCGGCGGTTGTGGTGGTAGTCGTCGCCCCGGGCGGGATGGCGTTCCCAGGGGGCGACGGAGCCTTCCAGCCAGTCCAGAATGTCCTGCCACAGGCCGCTTTCGTG
>DATCKT010000061.1:0-25253 GCA_036562195.1 Limnochordales bacterium | reverse complement strand
CTCGCCGAGGCAACCGGCCCGGCGCCCGCCGGCGGCACCGTTCTGCGAGATGCCCTCTGGGGACAAGCCGGCGAGGAGGCGCGCGGGTCCCCCCTCAGCGGCGCTGGCCGGCCGGCCACCCGGACACAAGCCAAAAGGCTTTCACAACCACCAGCGCCAGCGGCCCCAGCGCGAAGCCGGCCGCGCCGGTCAGCTGCACGGCCGCGTAAACCGCCATCAGCGTCGGCAGCGGGTGCAGCCCCAGCTGCGCCCCGAGCACGTGGGGCTCTAGCCACTGCCGGCCCAGCACCAGCACCACCCACAACACCCCAACGGCCGCGGCGGTGGTGAGGTAGCCGTGGAAGAGGTAGGCCAGGGCCACGGGCACCAGCACGCCGCCCGGCCCGATCATGGGCACCAGCTCCAGCGCCCCCGCGATCAGACCCAACAGCCAGCTGTACGGCACGCCGCACAACAGCAGCCCCACCACCGTGGCGCCGCCGCTTACGGCCACGAGGCACAGCTGGGCCCGCAACAGGCCCAACACACCGCCGAAGACTTCATCCCGCAGGCGCACCACCTGGGGCCGCCACGCGCGGGGGATGCCGGCCAGCACCGCGCTCCAGAGGGCATGGCGGTCGCGGCTGACGAAATAGGTGGCCACGCCGGCCACCATTACCAGGAACAAGAAGTTGGGTGCGCCGCGGACGGCCCCCATCGCCGCCCGCACCACCGCCGTCGCGCCTTGGGCCACCTGCTCCACGGTGAGCGGAAGGGCGTCATCCAAAGGATGGGGCAGCCCGGCGAACCACCGGTCTATCCGGTCGAGGACCGCTTCCAGCGCGCTCCCGATCCGCGCGGCGAGGAGCGGCACGTCGGTGAGGAGGCGCTCCAGCTCCGCCGTCAAGTTGGCGACGATGAACGCCACCGTCCCCACCATCGCGGCCAGGACCACCGACAGCACCAGCGTCACGGCGGCGCCCCGGCGCAGCCGGACGACCCGTTCCAAGCTGTTCACCAGTGGGTCGATGATGGCCGCAAGCACCGTGGCGATGAGGAAGGGGGTCAAATACACCCAGGCGCAGTACAAGGCCACCACGATGACTGCTCCGCCGGCCAGAGCGTGAATCAGCGAACGATGGGCACCCTTCATGGGCCCCATCCTCCGGCGCAACCCCGCCGCGTCGCATCAGCGCGCGGTCGATGGCGCACGGCCTTTTCGAAACCGGCGGCAGAGCCGGGCGCGAGCAGTTTGGCCCGGCGACGGCGGGGCTCAAAGGGGCCACCATTGCAGGAGGAGCCAGAGGTAGTACACGGCAGGGACCACCAGGAGCAGGCTGTCAAAGCGGTCCAGGACGCCGCCGTGTCCGGGCAGCAAGCGGCCCGTATCCTTGACGCCCGCTTCCCGCTTGAGGGCCGACTCCAGCAAGTCGCCGGCCTGGCAACAGATGGGCACCACCGCGGCCAACGCCAGGGCGCGGGGCAGGGGGATCGCGGCCCAGAGCACGCCGCCCAGGAGCACCACCACAAATCCGCAGACCCACCCTCCCACCGCCCCGGAAACCGTCTTGGCGGGGCTGATGGCGGGCGCCAGCCGCCGGCCTCCCAGGGCGCGGCCGATGAAGAAGGCCCCGCTGTCGGTGGCCCACGTGCCGGCCACGGCCATAAGGGTGAGGGCCAGGCCGTGCGGTTCCAGCGCCCGCAGCAGGAGGAAGTGGCCGAACAGCCCGGCGATGTACAGCGCCCCCAGCGCCGCGGCGCCCCCCACCGCCAGCGGTTTGCGGGCGGGCGTGGCCGCCGCGCGCCCAAGCGCGTAGAGCACCACGCCAAACGCCAGCGCCCCCAGGCCAAAGCCGGGCGCGGCCACCGGCTCCCTGGCGGCATAGTACGCCGCGGCCAAAAGCAATAGACCGCCGCCCAGCAGCGCGTCGGCCGGGGCCGGGACGCCGAGGTAATGGCGCGTGAGCCCATACCACTCGATCAGGCCCACCAAGGTCAGCAGCACCACCACCGCGGTCCACCACAGATCCCCCGCGATGGCGGCCGCCAGCAGCACGGGGCCCCCCACCAGCGCGGTCAGTACCCGGGCCCGCACCCCGCCGCCCCCTCTAGATACGCCCGAAGCGCCGTTGACGCCGCTGGTAGTCCACGATAGCCTCATACAGATGGATGCGCCGGAAATCCGGCCAGTAGACGGGTGTGATCCAAAGTTCGGCGTAGGCCAGCTGCCACAGGAGGAAGTTGGACACCCGGTGCTCGCCTCCGGTACGGATGACGAGATCCGGATCGGGCAGATCGGCCGTGTACAGGTAGCGGGCGAAGACGTCCTCATCGATTTCGTCGGCGCGCAGCTTGCCGGCCAGCACGTCCTGGGCCACCAGCCGCGCCGCGCGCGCGATCTCGAAGCGCCCGCCGTAGTTGAGGGCCACGCAGAGAGTGAGCCTGTCCTCCGCCGGAACCGTGGCCAACGCTTCCTCAAGGCGATGCCGCACCCGTTCCGGCAGGCGGGAAAGGTCCCCGATGACCCGCAGACCCACCCCGTGCTCCCGCAGGCGCGGCAGCTCCTGCTCCACCACGTTCATGAGCAGGTCCATGAGGAAGCCGACCTCATGCACCGGCCGCTCCCAGTTTTCCGTGGAAAAGGCGTAAACGGTCAGGTAGCGGATGCCCAGTTCACCACAGGCTTCCACCGTTTCCCGCAGCGCGCCGACCCCGGCCCGGTGCCCCTCGACCCGGGGCAAGGAGCGATGGGTCGCCCAGCGCCCGTTGCCGTCCATGATGATGGCCACGTGCGCTGGCAGGCGCTGGCGATCAATGGCCGCGAGCAATTGGTCCTCGCCGGCGCCGTTGAGGGTGGTCCGGTCTGCCCCGGCGCCCATATACGAAACGGTGGGTTTGCGCATCAGCTTAGTCCCTCGTTTTCCAGCCGGCCGCGGACGGCCCGGGTTCGACCTGGCCCGGAGCCTCGGGCACCACGGTCAGCAGTACGTCACCGTCGGGGAGCACCGTTTGGCGCGCCACCCGCCAGCGGGGCGCGACGGCGGCCGCCGGAGAAGCCGCGGGCACAAGCCAAACCCGCAGCCCGCCGGCGAGCACTGGGTGGACAGCCTCCGCCAGCTCCCACCCGAGCACGTCCGGGAGCGGTGCCGGGTCCGCGCCGGGCGCCTGCCGGGTGCCGAGTGGTCGGTCGGTGCTCACACTTCCAGAATCTCCTTTTCCTTGGCCGCCAACAAGTTGTCGATCTCTTGGATGTAGCGGTCGGTGAGTTCCTGGACCTGGGCCTGGGCGCGCCGCACCGCGTCCTCCGACAGCTTGCCTTCCTTTTCCAACTTTTTGAGGGCGTCGTTGACATCGCGGCGCACGTTGCGCACGGCCACCCGCTTGTCTTCGCTCTCCTTGCGGGCGATGCGCGCCAGCTCCTTGCGCCGCTCCTCCGTCAGCTGAGGGACCTGGATGCGCAGCACGGCGCCGTCGGACGTGGGCGTCAGGCCCAGGTCGGACTTGAGGATCGCCTTCTCAATGTCCTTGAGGGCGTTCTTGTCCCACGGTTGGATGACCAGCAAGCGCGCCTCAGGCACAGTGATGGAAGCCAACTGGTTGATGGGCGTCGGGGTACCGTAATAGTCAACGGTGATGCGGTCCAGCAGCCCGGGGCTGGCCCGCCCGGTGCGAATGTTGGCCAGTTCCCGGCGGGCGGCCTGGACGGCTTGCTTCATGCGTTCCTCGGCTTCCTGCAGCAGCTCGCGCACTTGCTCATCCATGGCTCTCACCCTCGCCTCCCACTTTCGTGCCCACCCGCTCGCCCAAGCACGCTTTCACAATGTTCTCCGGCTGGTTGAAGTCGAACACGATGATGGGAATCTTATTGTCCATGCACAGTGATGTGGCCGTGGAGTCCATGACGCCCAAGCCGCGGTTGAGCACGTCGATGTACTCGATGAAGTCCAGCTTCTGCGCGTCCGGGTTGGTGCGCGGGTCCGAATCGTAGACGCCGTCCACGCCGCGCTTGGCCATGAGGATGACCTCCGCCTCGATCTCGGCGGCCCGCAGCGCGGCCGTGGTGTCGGTGGAGAAGTACGGGTTGCCAGTGCCCGAGGCGAAGATGACCACCCGCCCCTTCTCCAGGTGGCGGATGGCCCGCCGCCGGATGTAGGGCTCGGCGATCTGGCGCATTTCGATGGCCGTCTGCACCCGGGTGTCGATCCCGATCTTCTCCAGCGCGTCCTGGAGCGCCAGGGCGTTGATGACGGTGGCCAGCATGCCCATGTAGTCGGCGGTGGCCCGATCCATGCCCTTGTGGCTGCCGGTGGCGCCCCGCCAGATGTTGCCGCCGCCCACGACCACCGCCACCTGAACACCCAGTTCGTGCACCGCGCGAATCTGCCGGGCGATGAGGTTGATGACGTCCAGCTCAAGCCCAAAACCGGCCGCGCCGGCCAGCGCTTCGCCGCTGAGCTTGAGGACGACCCGGCGATAAACGGGTTGTGGCTTACTCATCCCGCGACGCTCCTCAGAGTGTTTCTTGCTCAGCGCCCCGATTCCTCCGCCGGGACGCGAAAACCCCTTGCACGGGTCACACCCTGGGTTTGGGAAGGCCCTTGCCCGCGACGCCCCGGCCGGGCGGCGAGAGGGGCCATGCCAAAGAAAAGAGAGAGCCGCGCCGGGCTCTCCCCCTACTCCTGTGCCGTCTGCTGCTGTCCGCCTTCGCCCCGCTCAAACCGGACGAAGCGGCGGACGGTAATATTTTCGCCCATGGCGGCGATCTTTTCTTGGATCAGATCCGCCACCGTGCGGTCCGGATCCTTGATGAAGGGCTGTTCCAGCAGGCAGACTTCCTTGAAGAACTTCTCCAGGCGTCCCTCGACGATCTTGTCGATCACCCGCTCCGGCTTGCCCTCGTTGAGGGCGCTGGCCCGGTAGATGCGGCGCTCTTCCTGCAAGACGGCCTCGGGCACCTGGTCGCGGGACACGTACTGGGGGCGCGCCGCCGCCACCTGCATGGCCAAGTCGCGGGCCAACTGGCGAAACTCCTCCGTCCGGGCGACGAAGTCGGTTTCGCAGTTGACTTCGATGAGCACGCCCACGCGCCCGCCGGGATGGACGTAGGCCTCAATCAAGCCTTCCGCGGCGACCCGGCCCGCCTTCTTCGCGGCGGCAGCCAAGCCCTTCTCCCGCAAGTAGGCGATGGCCTTCTCCATGTCACCGCCGGTCTCCTCCAGGGCCCGCTTGCAGTCCATCATGCCGGCCTGGGTGCGCTCGCGCAGCTCCTTGACCATTTGCGGCGTAATCTGCGCCATCAGTGTGTGCTCCTCTCCTTAGATCAGACCTCGACCAGTTCGGCGGCTTCGTCCTGGGCTTCCGCCGGCGCCGCTTCGGCCTCCTGCCGGCCCTCCTTGCCTTCCAGGACGGCGTCGGCGATCTTGCTGGTCAGCAGCCGCACGGCCCGGATGGCGTCGTCGTTGCCCGGGATGACGAAGTCAATGTCGTCGGGGTCACAGTTGGTGTCCACGATCGCGATGATGGGAATGCGCAGCTTCTTGGCTTCATGCACCGCGATCTTTTCCTTGCGCGGGTCGATGATGAACACCGCATCGGGCAGGCGCTGCATATCCCGGATGCCGCCCAAGTAGCGCTGCAGCTTGTCCTTCTCCTTGCGCAGCTGCATGACTTCTTTCTTGGGCAGCCGCTCAAAGGACCCGTCGGCTTCCATTTGCTCCAGTTCCTTGAGGCGCTGAATCCGGGACTTGATGGTCTGGAAGTTGGTCAGCATGCCGCCCAGCCAGCGCTCGTTGACGTAGTACATGCCGCAGCGCTCGGCCTCTTCGCGCACCGTGTTGTGGGCCTGCTTCTTGGTGCCCACAAACAGGATCGTCCCACCCTGCTGGGCCAGATCCCGCACGAACCGGTACGCTTCCTCCACCTTGCGCACGGTCTTCTGCAGGTCGATGATGTAAATGCCGTTGCGCTCGGTAAAGATGTAGGGCGCCATCTTGGGGTTCCAGCGGCGCGTCTGGTGACCGAAATGGACCCCCGACTCCAGCAGTTGCTTCATGGAGATGACAGCCACATCTCCACCCCCTTCCGCTTGGTTTTTGTCCTCCGCCTCCCTCATCCCCGCCGCGACCGGGAAACCGGCACCCGCGGCCAAGTCCAAAGGCGTGCGTAGTCACACCGTCCGATAGTATAGCACAGCGCCCACGGGTCATCAACCACGATCTGGTTGCGACAGGTTGAGGATGAGCTCCACTTCGCCGCGGCCGATGCCCAGCCGGCGGGCGATCCCCGCGGCGTCCAGCCCCTGCGCCGCCAAGGACCGCACCTGGGCCACCACCGCCGCCGGGGCCGCGCTGGCTGCCAGCCCGCCGTCCGCGCGCGCGGCACCCGGCAGCCGGCGCCGTCCGCCAACCGCCTCCGCCAGGACGTCGTCGCCCGCCGCCGCAGCATCGCGAGGGGCTGCGGCGCCCACGCCTTTCCGTCCGGCGTCAGTCGGCCCACCGCCGCCGGGCCCGGACACCGGCTGCGCCGGGCCATGGGCAGCGGGCGCCCCATCAGCCCCGGTCGGTTGGGAAGCGGGTCCCGCCTCCTCGCCCTGACCCGGCGGCGGGCTCATGGGGACCTGCCGCTCCCGCTGGGCCCTGAGCCAGTTCTCCTCCGCGGCGGCGATGCGCGCCAGCACCGCCTGTCCCCGGGCTTCGATCTCCTCCAACCACGCTTCCCGCAGGAGTTCGTCTTCTTGGTACAGGTTCCGGCGTCCCGCACGGCCCACGATCAGCCGCCGCAGGCGCACCACAGCCACCAAGGCGGCGACGGCCAACCCGCAGGCCAAAAGCGCCGCCGCCAGCGCCCACGCTGCCATCGGCCCGCCGCCTACCCCCGCACGTCCAGGTGACGTCCCAGCTTGTCGTGGCCCGCCGGAGGCTCTTCCGAACGCGCCCGGCGCCCGGCCGACTCCCGGCGAATCCCCTCGCCCCGCGTCGCGTCGCCCGAGCGGCCGACCCGCCGCAACCGCCGTTCGGACTCGGCCTGCGCGGCCATGGCCAGGGACTGCTGGTGGGCGTCCACCTGTTGACCTGCGGAAGGCAGGCGCCCCATTTCGGTCAACCGCGGCAGAAGCACCTGCAGATCGGGAAAATTGATTCCCATGGCCTCCTCCCCCGCCACCGCGGCAGCCACTGCCACGTCTTTGTCCAATTGTACGCTGGCATGGAAACCAGGGTCAACGGAAATGAGAGAATCTTTCCGACATGCCGGCGTCAGCTGACGAGCGCGTCCCGGTAGCGCCACAGGCGGGCCCGCAGCCGGACCAGCGCCTTGGTGTGCAACTGGCACACCCTGGACTCGGTGACGCCCAGCACCTGGCCGATCTCTTTGAGGGTCAAGCCTTCATAGTAGTAGAGGGTGACCACAAGACGCTCCCGCTCGGGCAGCGATTCGATCACCTCGCCCAGGAAGCGCTCCACTTCCTCCGCCTCCAGGGCGGCGCCCGGCTCCTCCGCGGCCGCGTCCTCCAGCATTTGCCCAAGGCTCAAGGGGTTATCCTGGTCCGGGTCGCTGCTCCACAGCTCCTCCAAGGACACCAGCGCCGCGCCCCGGAGCTCCGAAAGCAGCGCCGCGTATTGGTCGGCGTCCATGTTGAGGGCGGCCCGGACCTCCTCGTCGGTGGCCGACCGGCCCAACTGAGCTTCCAGGCGGGCGATGGTCTGTTCCAACTGGCGCGCCTTCTGGCGCACGCTGCGGGGGACCCAATCATTGGCCCGCAGGCCGTCGATCATGGCGCCGCGAATCCGGGCGATGGCGTAGGTCTCGAACTTGACGCCCCGTTCGGGCTCAAACTTCTCAATGGCGTCCACCAATCCGAAGATCCCGTAGCCGACCAGGTCGTCGGTTTCGATGGTGGACGGCAGGCCGATGGCCACACGGCCGGCCACGTACTTGACCAGCGGCGCGTAATGCACGATCAGCCGTTCCCGGGCCGCCTGGCTGCGAGTAGCCCGGTATTCGGCCCACAGTTTGTCGATGTCCGCCTCGCCTGCTGCCACTCACGCCATCCCTTTCTTGCGGAGCTCGATCTGGCGCTTGAACACGAAGCGAATGATCGCGTCCCGCTCCCGCTCCGCGATGTCGGTGAAGGCGATGCCGACCGTCCACTGGCGGCCCGGGTTATCCTCCACCTCTTCCACCCGCCGCACCACGCCCTTGGCCGTGATGCGGCGCTCGGGCAAGACCAGCACCACCTCCACCGCCTGATCTGCGGGGAGAGGCCGCCCGACCACCGCCCGGAAGCCCCCGCCGCTGATGTCCCGGGTGCGCCCCAACATCCACGGCGCGTCGGCTTCCCCTGCGGCTCGGATCTGCACCGTCAGGACAGCCGGCACCCGGAAGAACTGCCGCAGTTGGTGGCGTTCCCACTGCTGGGGCGACCGCAGGTACAGCAAGGGGACTCGCCCCATCGAGCGCCCCAGCACGACGCTCGTGGCCCGGTACGAACCTTCCCCGGGCGGCTGCGCGCGCACCAGCTCCAGTTCCACGGGCACGCCCCGGGGCAGCGCCACAGGCATCCCCTGCACCGTCGGCATCGACACGGCGATGCGCTGGTCGTCCATGTCTTCCACCCGCGTCGTATAGCTACCTGCTTCCGGCTGGTCCGTGCGGCGCAGCCGGAGGCGGACGCCGATCTCCAACGGATTGCGCCCATCCGCCACCAGCTCATCCCTCCTCCCGGCCTCAGCGCATGAAGCGGACCATGCGCTGCAGCATCGTGGCGACGCCACCGGTCCCGGGTTGGGGACGTCCCAACAGCTTCGCCGCGAGGGCCAGCACCGCCCGGGAGGCGGGCGCGCCGGGATACGCCAGCACGAACGGCTCCTGGCGCTGCACCGCCCGCACCACCGCCTCGTCGCGCGGCAGGCTGCCCAGATACTCGGGCACCACCGGCAGGAAGCGGCGGCACACCGTGGCCAGCCGCTGGAACACCGCCTCCCCTTCCTGGGGAGACGGCGCCATGTTGACCGCCACCCACAAGCGCGCGTGGGCGGCTCGGGAAGCGACAAGCTTGATGACCGAGTACGCGTCGGCCAGCGCCGTGGGCTCGGGCGTCGTCACCACTACGATTTCTTGGCTGGCCAGGTTGAACGCCATCACTTGCCGGCCGATGCCGGCGCCGGTGTCCAAAAGCAGCACGTCCAAGAGCGCATCCAGGGTCTCTAAGGCCCGCAGGAACCGTTCCAAGCGCCACTGGCTCAAATTGGCCAGCTCATACACGCCCGAGCCCCCGGCCAGCACCTTGAGGCCTCCCGGCCCGGGAACGATGACATCGGCCAGCGTGCGCTCGCCGTAGACCACTTCGGTCAGCGTATGCGGCGGATCGATGCCCAGGACCAGGTCCACATTGGCCAGCCCCAGGTCGGCGTCCAGCAAGCCCACCCGCTGCCCCTGCCGGGCCATGGCCACCCCCAGGTTGACGGCCAGGTTGGTCTTGCCCACTCCGCCCTTGCCGCTGGTGACGGCAATGACCCGCGCCCGGCGCGCGGCGGCCCGGCTCGCCTGGGCCATCTCCCGGAGCACCTGCGCCTGATCCGTCACGGCGCATCCCCCAGGATCAAGCGCGCCACCTGCTCCCCCTCGGCCACCTCGATGTCATCGGGCACACTCTGCCCGGTGGTCAGGTACGCCAAGGGCACGCCCGCCCAGCGCGGCAGCATGTACAGCGACCCGTACGCCCGGGTTTCATCCAGTTTGGTCACGATGAGCCGCCGGAAACCGGTGGCGCGGAAACGCTCCACGATGTGCTGCATGTCCACAAGGCGCGTCGTCGCGCTGACGACCAAGTGCACCTCGGGCTCCTCCAGCGCCTCCAGGAACGCCCGCAGCTCGGCCATGTGCATCGCATGGTGCTGGCTGCGGCCCGCCGTGTCGATCAGGATCAAATCTCGGTCCGCCATGGCGTCCACCGCCCGGCGGAGCTCGTCCGGGGTGTAGGCGACAGCCAGGTCAATCCCCATAATGTTGGCGTACGCCCGCAGCTGCTCCACGGCGGCGATCCGGTAGGTGTCCACGGTCACAAGCCCTACCGATCGTTTGTCCAGCATGGCGAAGTTGGCCGCCAACTTGGCGATGGTGGTGGTCTTGCCGACCCCGGTGGGGCCCACCAGCGGCGCGACCACCGGCTTGCGGGCGAAGTCCCACGGCGGCACCGTGGGGATGGCCGCGGTCAGGCGCATGGCCAGTTGCTGCCAAACCCAGCGGGCGTCCTCCGCCTCCTCGCCCGTATCGCCTTCCGCCAGCGGCTTAAGCAGCGCCTGGCACTCGTCCTCCGGCACATCCTGCTCCCGCAGGCGGGCGAGGGCGCGGGCCAATCCTTGGGGCAAGCGGGCGGCCGCCGGCGGCTGCTCGCCCAGCATCCGCTTGAGGCTGCGCACTTCCTCCTGAAGGGACTGGAGCGCCTCCAGGGTCGCTGCCCGGGCCCGCTCCAGCTCCCGCTGGCGCAGCGCCGCCAGGGACCGCTCCCCTTCCGCGGCCGCGATGACCTCCACCCGGGCCTTGCCCAAAAGGCCCAGCAGGCCGGCGCGGTAGCGGCGGGTATGGAGGATGACGGCTTCGTCCCCGAAATCGGCCTTGACCTGGGCGATGGCCTGCTGCATGGTGTTGGCCACGTACCGCTTAATGCGCACCGTTCAGCGTCACCATCCCCACGGCCCGGACCTCCACCCCGGCTGCGATCTCGCTGTAGGCCAGCACCGGCAACCGGGGCAGCGGCCGCATGGTCAGCTGCCGCACGTGCCGCCTGAGCGCCGGCGGGCAGAGCAGCACTGGGTTGTGGCCGCGCGCCACCGCCGCCTCATAGGCCCGGGCCAGCCGGTCTAAGAACAGCTGCGCCCGCTGGGGAGCCCACGCCAGCGTCTGCCCGTCCTGCAGCGCTCCCCGCAGCTCTTCCTCCAGGGCCGGATCCAGCGTCAGCGCCGACAGCACACCGCCCTCAGCGGTGTACAACTGGCAGATTTGCGCCGCAAGCCCCTCCCGCACCGCCTCGGTCAGAAACGCCACGTCGCGGCTGGTGCGGGCGGCGTCCGCCAGCACCTCGAGAATCACCACCAGGTTGCGGATGGGAACCCCTTCCCGCAACAGGTTTTGGAGGACCCGCTGCACTTCCCCGACGCTGAGGAGCTCAGGGACCAATTCCTCGACGACGGCAGGAAATTCCTCCTTTACCTTGTCCAGCAAGGTGCGGGTTTCCTGTCGGCCGAGCAGGTCCGCCGCGTGCCGCCGGATAATCTCGGTCAGGTGGGTGGCCAGCACCGCCGACGCGTCGACGACGGTGTAGCCGGCCTGTTCGGCCGCGAGGCGCTCGCTGGGAGCGATCCACAGGGCGGGCAGGCCGAAGGCGGGCTCCCGGGTCTCGATGCCTTGAATGCGGGTCGTCGCCCCGCTGTCCATGGCCAGGTAATGGGTGGGCATCAGCTGGCCCCGCCCCACTTCGACCCCCTTGATGCGCACCAGGTACGCGTTGGCGTCCAGCTCCATGTTGTCTCGGATCCGGATGCTGGGCACGACGATACCCAGCTCCAAGGCCATCTGACGCCGAATCATGCCCACCCGCTCCAGCACGTCGCCGCCCTGCTCCACGTCTACAAGCGGGATGAGGCCGTAGCCGATTTCCAGCTCCATAGGATCCACGTGAAGCAGGCCGAGGACGCTTTCCGGCCGGCGGTCGGCCGCCGGGTCGGGCTGGACCGGGGCGGGCGGCGCCGCCACCTTCTCGTGCTCCCGGCGGGAGACAAGCCCCAGACCCCCCATGAGCGAGGCAAGGGCCATAAAGGGCAGCGTGGGCAGCCCGGGGATGAGGGAAAAGGCCAGCAGCACCCCGCCGGCCACAAAGAGGACGCGGGGCTCACCCACCAGCTGCGCGGTCACGTCCCGGCCCAGGCTGGCTTCGGAGGCTGCCCGGGTAATGATGATGCCCGTGGCCGTGGCGATAAGCAGCGCCGGGATCTGGCTGACCAAGCCGTCCCCCACCGTCAGCAGCGTGTAGCGCTGCAGGGCTTCGGCCAAGTCCATCCCCCGCTGCCCCACCCCCACCGCGAGGCCGCCGAGGACGTTGACGGCGGTGACGACCAGCCCTGCGATGGCGTCGCCCTTGACGAACTTGCTGGCGCCGTCCATGGCGCCGTAGAAGTCGGCCTCCCGCTGGATCTCCTGCCGGCGCCGGCGGGCCTCGTCTTCGGTGATGAGCCCAGCGTTGAGGTCCGCGTCGATGCTCATCTGCTTGCCCGGCATGGCGTCCAAGGTGAAGCGGGCCGCCACTTCCGCGACGCGCTCCGCGCCGCGGGTGATGACGATGAACTGGATGATGACCAGGATCAGGAAGACGACGAAGCCCACCACGTAGTTGCCGCCCACGACGAAGCTGCCGAACGCTTGGATGATGCTGCCGGCGTCGGCCTGCAGCAGGATCAGGCGGGTCGTGCTGACGTTCAGCGCGAGGCGGAACAGGGTGAGCACCAGAAGCAGCGCCGGGAACACCGAAAAATCCAACGGGTGGCGCACGTTCATGGTCAGCATGAGCACCAGCAGCGCCAGGCTGATGTTGACCGCGAGCAGGAGATCGATCAGGGCGGTGGGCAAGGGCACCACCATCATGACCAGAATGAGCACCACCGCCAGCACGATGCCGACGTCGCTGAAACGCAGCCCGGGGTTCAGTACCGCCGGGCGGGGTTGGCTGCTCAACACGCTCACCTCCTGCGGGCCCGCATCCGATACACGAAGGCCAGCACGTCGGCCACGGCCCGATACAGCTCCACCGGGATCGGGCTGCCAATCTCCACGCCCTCATACAAGGCCCGCGCGAGCCACACGTCCTCCACTAAAGGCACGCCGTGGGCCTCGGCGATCTCCCGGATCCGGCGGGCGATCAGCCCCGCCCCTTTGGCCACCACGACCGGCGCGGCCATGGTGGCCGCATCGTACTTGAGGGCCACCGCCAAGTGCACCGGGTTGGTGATGACGACGTCGGCGGTGGGGACGGCCTGCATCATGCGGCGGGAAGCCAGCTGGCGCTGGCGTTGGCGGATGCGGGCCCGAAGCTGCGGGTCGCCCTCCACCTGCTTGAGCTCTTCCTTGAGCTCCTGCCGGGACATGCGCAGCTGCCGCTCGTGCTCGGTCCGCTGGAAGAGGTAGTCGGCCCCGGCGATGACCAACAGCGCCCCGCCGATCCAAAGCCCGGTGCGCAGGACCACCTGGCCGACGAGCACGACCGCGTCCACCAGCGGCACCTCCAGCAGTGTCGGCAGCATGGCCATCGCGCCCCGGACCTCCCGGTAGGCGATCCAGCCCACCACCGCCACCTTGGCCACGGAGCGCACCAGATCGACCAACGCCCGGCGGGACACGATCCGCTGTAGTCCCGCGAGGGGGTTGATCCGGTCCAACCGGGGTTTGAGGGGCTCGCCGGACACCAGGAAACCGATTTGCACGATCTGGCTGAACGCACCCACGGCTCCCGCCACCAACATCAACGGCGCCACCATCAGGGCCGACTCCAAGACGATGTGCATAAATAGCGCCCGAGTCGTCTCCGCCTCCGGTTGCCACACGCCCGCCTGGCCCAAGTAGTGCTCGGTGAGCGCGGCCAGCGAGCGGGCACCGCTGTCCGCGATGGCCGCGGCCACGCCGAAGCCGGCCAGTAGCACCAGCGCCGTACCCAGCTCGGCCGTCCGGGCCACCTGGCCCCGCTTGCGGGCTTCCTCCCGGCGCCGGGGCGTCGGCGCTTCGGTCTTCTCCTGAGCGAACAGCTGCAGCGAAAAGCTCAGTGGGCGGTCACAAACTGCCACAGCCGGCGCAGCATCTCGCCGTTGTCGCCGAACACCGCGGCCAAGAAACCCACATACACGGGCAACGCGACGGCCACGGTCACAATGCCCACGGCGATCTTGATCGGATAGCCGGTGATGAACACGTTGATCTGGGGCACCGCCCGGCTGACGATCCCTAAGGCAACGTCGGTCAAGAACGCCGCTGCGATGACGGGCACCGCCAGGCGCACGCCGAGGGCGAACATGCCGGCCACGGCCTCCACCATCACTTCCATAAGCTCGCCGCGCCATGCCGCGCCCCCAAGGGGGATCATCTCGTAGCTGGCGGCCAGCGCCCGCAGCAGAGCATGATGACCGTTGATGGTGAAAAAGATCAGGGTGGCCAAGGCGTTGTAAAATTGCCCGAGAATGGGCACCTGTCCGCCAAAGTGCGGGTCCAGGACGTTCACCATCCCAAAGCCGATGGGCACGTCCATCAGGTGGCCCGCCACCTGCAGGGCGTAGAAGGTCAAGGACACGACAAAGCCCATGGACAAGCCCACGAACACTTCCTGGGCGATGATCACCAGCAAATCGCCCAAACCGGGATCCGCCGGTCCCGGGGCGACGGCCGGCATGAGCAACAGCGCCGTCAGGCTGCCCAGGCCCACCCGGAGATGGATCGGCACACCGGGGCCGCCGAAGAGGGGCAAGGCCATCAGCATCGCCGTTACCCGCATGAGGACGAAGAGGAACTGGAGGAGCTCGTCGGACTGAAACCAGGGCCACATCCATGTCAACCCTTGCGCCGCGATACTGGCGCTAGCCCGCGAAGCGGTGCAGATTCCCCAGAAGCCGCGCCGCGTACTCGGTCATCACCCGCAGCATCCAGGGGCCGAAGAGTATGGCCGCGCCCAGTACGGCCAGGATTTTGGGGATGAACGTCAAGGTTTGCTCCTGAATCTGGGTCGTGGCCTGCAGGATGCTGACCACCAGCCCCACCAGCAGGCCCAGTCCCAGCATGGGCCCGGCCACCAGCAGCACCGTCAGCAAGGCCTCCCGGCCCAGATCCACCACGGTCGCGTCGGTCACGGCCGCGCCTCCTCCCGACGCCTACTGGAAACTCACCAGCAGCGAGCGGGTGATCAAATGCCACCCGTCCACCATCACAAAGAGCAGCACCTTAAACGGCAGCGAGATCATCACCGGCGGCAGCATGAGCATCCCCATGGACATCAGCGTGCTGGCCACCACCATGTCGATGACCAAAAAGGGAATAAACAAGATAAATCCCAACTGGAACGCGGTGCGCAGCTCGCTGATGACGAAGGCCGGTATCAACACGTAGGTGGGGATGTCCGCCTCCGTTTCGGGCCGCGGCGTCCCCGAGAGCTCCACAAAGAGCTCCAGATCCTTCTCCCGGGTGTGCTGCAACATGAACGCCCGCAAGGGCGCCGTCACCCGCTCCAGCGTTTCTTCCTGGGACAACTCGCCCGCCAGATATGGCTGCAGCCCCTGTTCATACACGGCCTGCCACGTGGGCGCCATGGTAAAGAAGGTAAGAAACAGGGCGAGGCCGATGATCACCTGGTTGGGCGGCATCTGCTGTAGGGCCAGGGCGCTGCGGACGAAGGACAGGACCACGACGATGCGCGTGAAGGACGTGAGCATGACCAGGATGGCCGGTGCCAAAGTCAGCACCGTCAGCAGGGCCAGGATCTGCAGCGTGAGGGCCACGTCCGCCGGTCCCTCGGCACCGCTGACGCCAAATTCGATCCGAGGCAGCGGGATGCCGCCCTCCTGGGCGCGCGCAGGCGCCGCCCACCCCGCCGCGAGCAACGCTACGGCCGTTGCGTACCAGCGCCTCAACGGGCTCCGTCCTCCCCGGCGCCCGGACGCGCTCCAGGGTCGATCTCCGTGAGGAACGTCAGTGCCTGCGGCGTAGCGCCGATAAGGAACTGGCGTCCTTCCACTTCGACCACCAGCAGGTGGCGCTGCGGACCGACAGCCAGACTGTCCACGATCCGCAGGCGTCCGCGCGGGGCCGCCGGGCCTACGAACCCGGCCATCCAGCGCCGCAGGCCGTACACCCCGGCGAACAGCAGGGCGAACACGACCAGGATGCGCCATCCGACGGACACGAGTTCGAGACTGGACGGTTCCATGTACGGCCGGCTCCTACTGCAGGTTCGACAGCCGTTCCGCGGGGCTGACGATGCTCGTCACCTTCACCCCGAAGTTTTCGTCGATGACGACGACTTCCCCTTTCGCTATGAGTTTGCCGTTGACGAACACATCCACGGGCTCGCCGGCCAGCTTGTCCAGTTCGATCAGGGAGCCCTTGCCCAACTCCAGCACTTCGCGGATGAGCATCCGGCGCCGCCCCAGCTCCACCGTCACCTGGAGGGGAACGTCCAGGATCAGGTTGATATTGGCCGGCGCCGCCGCCGCGGCCGGCGCCCGCAAGGGGGCGAACTGGGCCGGCGCAACATGGACGGGCCCGCCGGGAGCCGCCGGCGGCGGCTGCAACGGTGCAGGCTCCGGCGCCGCCTGCGGCGCCGCCCGGCGAGCCCGCTGGACCAGCTGCTTGGCCACGTCGGCCGGCAGCACCTCCAGCCACACCAGCGCGCCCGCCTCCCCCTTCAAGGTCAGCTCCACCGCCGCGCAGCGCTCCTCATCCCGAATCGGGACGACGTCGGGCTGGGCCGGATTGAACTCCTGAAACCCGTTGATTTCACACCCCAGCTGCACGCCCAACTCCTGTTCCAAGGCGGTGGCCAGGGCCAGCGACAGCTTGTTCAAGAACGTCACCGCGTCCCCAGCGGGGACGATGGCCGGCAGCGCAGCCCGGGTGGGCCCGTCCACCAAGCTGACCTGCACGCCCTGGACGGCCCCGTGAAAATCCCAGCGGGCCACCAGCGGCGCCTGCAACAGGCGGCGCAGCTCGCCCCACGTCGCGGCGCGGACACTCACCTCCGCGGCCGCCAGCGGCTTGCCCGCCAGCGAGGGCATGAGCGGCACCAGCCGCGCCATCGCTCTCTCAAACAAATCGGCCAGCGCTTCCAGCTGTTCCCCGGAGGGCTCTTCCGGCGCGGCCGCGGTTCCTTTCAAGAGCGCGTCGATCTCTTCTTGGGAGAGAATGTGGTCACTCATCGCCTTCCTCCCCTTTCGGGTCGAGCACGTCCGTAATCTCGACGGCCAGCCGGCTCCCGACCCGGCCCGGCCGGCCGCGAAACTTGGTCTTGTCGCCGACCCGCACCGGCAACGCGTCTCCCACCCGTGTTTCTAGGCGCACCACATCGCCAGGCGCCAGCTCCAAAAGCTCACCCACGGTTACCGTGGCGTGCCCCAGCGTGACCGTCACCGGCACGCTCATGGTCGCGACCCGCCGCTTCAGTTCGTCCACGTGGCGGCCCGCCTCCGGCGTGTGGACGCTGCCAAACAGGTAGTGGGCCGTCAGGCGCGGCGCCACCGACTCCAGGGCCAGGTGGGGGATACAGATATTGATCCGCCCGTCCATGCCGCGCCAGTGGACTCGGATGACGACCACCACCACCATGTCCTGAGGCGGCACCAGCTGCACAAACTGGGGGTTGACCTCCAGGCGGTCCAGCCGCGGTTGAATGGACACCAAGTTCTCCCACGCCTCGCCAAACGCCGAGACCGCGCGCTGGAGCACTCGCCGCATGACCGTCTGCTCAATCTCCGTCAACTCCCGCAGGCGGGAAGGGACGGTCCCCGGACCGCCCAGCATCCGGTCGATGATCACAAAGCTCAGATCCGGCGGGATCTCGATGAGCCCGCTGCCTTCCAGCGGCGGGAACGACAACACCGCGATGAGGGTCGGATTGTGCAGCGACCGGATGAACTCGTCATAGGACGTTTGGCTGACGGAGAGCACTTCCCCCTCCACCATGGTGCGCAGGTAGGTGGACAGGTGGGTCGCCATCCCGCGAGCGAAGCTCTCGTGGATGATCTGCAGCGTGCGCAGCTGGTCCTTGGAGAACTTGTCGGGCCGGCGAAAGTCGTAGCGTTTCACCGTCGGCCCCCGCTGCAGCCGCTGCGTCAACAGGTCCCTCATGATACGGCCCTCTCCCGCTTGTCCATGACCGCCCGCCTCCAGTGGATGCGCCGTGGGAGACGTCAGGCGCCGACATCCGGAACTCGGGACGGCGCAGACACGAACGCTTGCCCCGGCCCTTTGTCACACGCCCGCCGGCTGCACGCGATGAGCGGGCCGCGCGGGAGGCGCGGGCGCCCCCCGGCGGGCCGCGGCCGGCGGCCGCCCGCGGTCACTGGACCACCAAGTCGACGAAGTACACATCCCGGACGACGCCCTCCACCAGCACCTCGTTGATGGCGTCCCGCAGCCGCTGCCGCAGGCGCTCCATGCCCTCGGCGCCGTGGATGGATTCCATCGTCTGCTGCCGGAGGACGCTGATCACGCGGTCCCGCACCTGGGGGGAACGCTGCTCCGCCCATTGCTTGGTTTCCTCCGAGTCGACTTCAAGGACGATCCCCGTCCGCACGTAGCGGGCGGACGGCGCGTCACCCGCGGCCAGGTTGACCGTAAAGGTCCCCACGTCCACCATGGGGCCTGGAGCCAGCGGGTGACCCTCGCCGCTACCCGACGGGCCCACAGTGCGCGCAAAGGAGATGCCCAGGTACGTGTACACCGCGTAGGCGGTCCCGGCGGCGAGCAAGATGACCAGGGCTATCAGAATTATAACATTCCGGATGTCCACCGGCTTACTGGCCAACGCCACGCACTCCCTCAAGTAGGGGCAGGCCGTCCGCCCCGCCTGCCCCGTATTCCTCTAGATCCAAGCGGAGCAGCACGATGTCCACCCGCCGGTTGCGGGCCCGGTTCGCGTCGGAGTCGTTGGGCGCCACGGGTCTGTACTCGCCGTAACCGGCGGCGGACAGGCGGTGCGGATCCAGCCCATGCTCCTCAACCAGATAGCGCACCACGTTGGTGGCGCGTGCCGTACTCAACTCCCAGTTGGATGGAAACCGCTCGGTGCGGATGGGCAGGTTGTCGGTGTGCCCCTCGACCCGGACTGGGTTGGGCACGGCCCGCACCAGCACCGACAGCTCGTCGAGCACGCGGCGCGCCTCGGGCCGCAAGTCGGCCTTGCCCAGGTCAAAGAAGACGCCCTCGGCCAACCGCAGGACGACACCCCGCTCGGTCAGCCCCACCTCCACCGCGAAATCCAATCCCCGCTCCCGGATGAAATCGTGCACTTCGGTGTACAGGGCCCGCAGCTGCGCCTCCAGCTCCGGCCGGTAAAACTGAACGTCCCGCAGATCCCATACCCCGCTGCCCAGGCTCATGTCCGGCTGGGTTTCCATGACCGTGCGCCCCCCGTCCAACACGCCCAAAGACGCCTGAAACGCGGACAGGATAGCCCGGAACCGCTGCACGTCCACCTCGGAGAAGGCGAAGAGCAGGACGAAGAAGCACAGAAGCAGCGTCACCATGTCGGAGTAGGTGACGAGCCAGGGAGCGGCGCCCCCCTCCCTTGTGAATTGCTGGAGCCGGCCGGAAGGCGTCCTACGCCGCATCGGAGGAGGCAACCCCTTCCGCGGCCCGCCGGCTGCGGCCGCCCGGTTTCCGGGAGCGGGAAAGGAACGCTTGGAGCTTCTCTTCCACGATCCGCGGATTGTCCCCTGCCTGGATGGCCAGGATCCCTTCCACGATGAGCGCCTTCACCAGGAGCTCGTGAGCGCTTTTAGCTTGCAGCTTGTTGGCGATGGGCAAGAACACCAGGTTGGCCAGAATGGCGCCGTAGAACGTGGTGATGAGGGCCACGGCCAGGCCGCTGCCGATCTGATCAGGATCGGTCAGGTTCGCCAGCATGCGGATGAGCCCGATCAGGGTGCCGATCATGCCGAAGGCGGGGCTGAAGTTGCCCATCGTCTGGAAAAGGCGCTGCCCGGCCGCGTGCCGCTCCGCAACGAAATCGATTTCGGTTTCCAGGACGTTGCGGACCACCTCGGGATCGACGCCGTCCACAGCCAACTGGATGCCCTTGCGCAAGAAGGGGTCATCCAGGGACTCCGCCTCCTCCTCCATGGCCAGCAAGCCCTCGCGGCGGGCCTTTTCGGCGAAGTGGACCATCAGGGGGATGACCTGCTCCGCCGTCTGCCGCTGCTCCACGAACGCGATCCACAACAGCCGGGGCAGCGCCCGGATCTGCTCCCGCGGCACGCTGATGAGGGTGGCCGCGATGGTGCCGCCGACCGTGATGTACACGGACGGCAGGTCCCAGAACAGCCGCCAGTCGCCCTCGTCCAGAATGGCCCACAGCATGGCGGCTACGCCAATGAAGATCCCGAGTACCGACGTTACGTCCATGTGCCCACCTCATCGCAGCCCCAGGCCGGCGGCGGGCGCGCCCCGCTGCCCCGCGTCAGCGCCGGGACGCTTACCGCTTCAGATTCACCAGTTCCTGCAGCATTTCGTCCGAGGTGGTGATGATGCGGGAGTTGGCCTGGAAGCCCCGCTGCGTGACGATCATCGATGCGAACTCCTCGGACAAGTCCACATTGGACATCTCCACATTGCCCGCCGCGATGACGCCCCGGTCCCCCGTGCCGGGCGTGCCGATGCGCGCCATCCCGGAGTTGTTGGACGCCCGGAAGGCGGTATCGCCCGCCTGCTCGAGCCCGCCGGGGTTGGGGAACGTGGCCAGGGCGATCTGGGCCAGCGTCTGGGTGAGGCCGTTGGAGAAGATGCCTGTGACGACGCCGCTGGCGTCAATCCGCACTTCCTCGAGGGAACCCGGCGGGAAGCCGTTCTGGCTGCGGATGTGGACCTCCGTGGGCGCGGCGTACTGGGTCAGGCGGCTGAAATCGATGGTCAACGTGACCATTGCCGCGCCGCCGCCGGGGTCGAAGCTAATCTGGCCGGTTGTGCCAGCGTCGACCTGACCCGTCGACGAGAAGCGGATGTTGCCCGTATTGGTGGTGGTCGGCGGGTTGCCGTAGCTGATCTCCCAGTTCCAGGTGTTGGTCCCGGTGTTCGTAAACCGGACCACCACGTCGTGCCGGCGGCCCAGGCTGTCGTACACCGCGATGGACCGGACCGCGTCGGAGCTATCCACGTTGAGATTGCCCTCCAGCACCACATCGGTGGTGGCCCGGGCCGGAAGCGTCTGGTCCGAGGCGATGCGGATGGCCTCGATGGGCCCGTTGGGATTCACCACACCGTTGACCGCGTTCCAGCCGGCGACCCGCATGCCGGTGGCCTTGGACACCAGCCACCCTTCCTGGTCGAAGTCGAACACGCCGGCGCGGGTGTAAAGCTGCTGTGCGCCGTCGAGCAGCACGAAGAACCCGTTGCCGCGGATGGCCAGGTCCGTGGTGATCCCTGTCGGCTGCAGGTTGCCGGCGGTGTGCAGCACGTCGATGCTGCCGATTTGCACCCCGAGACCCACTTGCCTGGGATTGGTGCCGCCCCGCTCGGGCGTGGGCATGGTGGCCGACCGCAGCGACTCATACAGCACGTCCGCGAACGTGACCCGGCTGGCTTTAAAGCCGACGGTGTTCACGTTGGCGATGTTGTTGCCGATGACGTCCATGCGCGTCTGGTGCGTCAACAGGCCCGAAACCCCCGAAAACAACGACCGCATCATGGTGCCTCATGCCTCCCCAACTCTGGTTCACACTGGTTCACAGCGGTGGTTCATGCCGGGGCCGCACGGCCTTGCCCCAGCTCTACTTGCCGCCCTGCTCCGGCCTCACTTCCAGCACGTCCTCCAGCGAGAAGCGCCGCTGGCCCACCACCAGCCACGGCTGGCCGTCCTCTACCCGTACAGCTTCCACTTTCCCGGAAACCGGAGCGCCCGTCTCCGGGTCAAGGAACACCACGGTGCGCCCCAGCAAGGCGACGGCTTGGCCCAGCCCGCCCAGGGCCCACTGGGCGTCGGCCAGCCGCTCCATCTGCGTGGCCATGTTGTGCATTTGCTCCAGAGCGCTGAACTGGGCCAGCTGGGCGATGAACTCCTGGTCCTTGACGGGGTTGATGGGATCCTGGTAGCGCAGCTGCGTGACCAGCAGGCGCAGGAAATCGTCCTTGCCCAGTTCCGCGCTGGTGCCGGTCGTGGTGTCCCGGGCTCCCGTTTGAGCGCCGGCCGTGGTTGGGTCGGCGGCCGGAGCGGCAGCGGAGCTCCCCTTTACGGCCCGAGTTACGGCCGCCGCGGCCGCGAACGGATCGACGGCCCGCATGACCGCCCCGTATAGGCTGGCAACATCCATCGGCCCCACCTCCTGTCGCCGCCCTTCCCCCGCCGCCGGCCCCGGCGGTGCCGGGCCCCCGCGGCGTCCGCTGGGGTAAGGTGCGGCACCTCCTACACACGCAGATCGATCAAGCTCGTCCGGTAAACGCCCGCCGGCGCGTGGGTTTCGCCCCGCTCCGGCCACGTCTCAGCTGCCAAGGTGGATGCGGCGGGACCGTGGCCCGCGGCCGTTCCCGGCCACTGGCGCGCCGGCTGGTCCGAGCCGCCGCCCCATCCGGGACCCGCGCCCGCCTGGAACCACGGATCGCCGCCCGACCCTAGGCCGGAGTCCACGCCCGCGTCGGCCAGGTTCAACCCGTGCTGGGCCAGGGCCGCCCGCAGCTGGGGCAAGTCCTGTTCGATCCAAGCCCGCACCTGCGGGTTGTCCACCGAGAACCGCGCGATGACGCTGCCGTTGGGGTCGACGCTGATCCGCAACACCACTTCGCCCAGGTACTCGGGGCGGAGCCGGATGGAGACGCGCTCGATGCCGCCCGGCATGGTCTCCTGGCGGAGGGCCGCCACCATGTCCTGCAACTGGGCGGCCAACTGCTGCAGCACCCCAGCCCGCAGCGCCAGCGGCGCACCGGGCCCGTCCAGCCGCGTGTCCGCCCACGGCTGCGCCTGCAGATAAAAGCCCACTTTCGCCCCGGCGTCAAAACCGGCTTTATCCGGAGCCTGTGAAGCGGCGTCCGCCGGGGCTTGGCCCGCGGCCGCTCCCGGCCGTGCGCCGTCGTCACCGGACCCGGCGCCCGGCTGGCCCAAAGCGCTGTGCCCAAACGCCGTGGCCGACGCCGCGCCGGCTCCCGGCGCCTCGCCGGGCGCATCGGCCGCAGGGTCGCCCGCAGCCGCTTCCCCGTCGCTCGCGTGATGGGCGCCGGACGTTCCCGCAGCTCCATCCGGGCTCCACGCGCTCCCGGAATATCCCGCCCCGTAGACGCCCCCGGAGGCCCCGCCCGCGCCACCATCGAGCGCCGTGGGGGAGCCAGGTGCGTGGCCCGGTGATCCTGCCGTCCCAGGGAATGCCTGCACCTGACCCGAAACATGGTCCATGGGTACGCCGCGGCTCGGGCCGATGTGGCCGCCGGCGGGGTGCGGACCGGTATCCCCACCACCGGCAGCGGCGCGTCCAGCGTCCCCCGCCGGGCCGGCGGCAGCGCCGCCGCGGGCGCCAGCGGCTTGCCCAAAGGCGGCCCCGGTGCCCGGTTCGCCGGCCGCCGCCTGAGCATCCGCCGTCCCTTCTACAGCGGGCCGTACAATGTCCCCCGACGCCGTTTCCATGAGCGACGGCACGCCGTCCATCCCGTTATACCCCTGGGGAGAAGTGCTCATGGCCGCGGCCAGCGCCGGCGCGTCCGGATGGCCTCCGCCGTCCGCCGCGCGGCTACCGTCCGCAAACCCCTCATGCGGCACGGCACCCGGCACAGCCCGCGCCGCGGCCGCGTCCCCCGCGCCCGGCCGCACGGGCCTTGCCGTAAGCTCCCCCGAAGCGTCGCCCGCCGCGTGGAGGGCCGCAGCGCGGCCGCCCCGCCAGCCGCTGCGGCCACCCCTGGTCGCCCGGCCCGCGCGGCCCAACCAGACGGCGCCTGGCTGCAGTTCCCCATCGGGGGAGGCCACCGTGGGCAAGGATGTAGGCGTGCTCCCGGGGGCGACCGTCTGCCCGCCGCCCATGGCCGTCACCCTGCTGCCCCGCACAAGCCCACCGGTCCACGGCCCTGTCGCCGCTCCCGTTACGGATCCGCTGGCGCCGGTCGGCTCGGGCCCCGCCGAGGTGGCGGCAGTCCAGGGAGCACTCTCCGGCCGGCCGCCAGCCGGGGCGGCGCCCGTTTCGGGGGCTCCGCCCGCCCCGGTACCGATCGCGGCCTCCCAGGGAGGGGCAAGGAGAGGGTTCCCCGCGGCCGTTGCCGGGGATCCCTCGGCGAGCCAAGGCCCGGCCAGGCCGGCCACCATACCGGCCGTACTGAGGCCGTCCGCCCCAGCCAACGGGACGCCGACCAACGAGCCGGCGGTTCCAGCGGCACCACCGATCATCCCTGCGGCGGCGCCCGCGAGCCCACGGGCCTCGCCGCCGGCACCGACTCCCTCCGCAGGGGATGTGTCGCGGTCGGTGTGGGCGGCCGTTTCGCCGTCGAGCACCAGCCCTGACGGCGGCGCGGCAGGGGGCATCATTCCCGCGCCCAGCAGCGACTGCAACACCGCCTCGAAACTGTCGCCCGCGGCGGCCCCGCCCCTGCCCACAGGGCCGGGCCGGCCGGCCGGTTTGGCCGCCGGTTGTGCAGACAGGATCTCCTCTACCTGCATGACGTCCATCCCGTTCGCCTACGAAATTGCCTTTCTCTACGATCGTCGTCCAGGCGGGAGACGACCTTTAGCCTTGGGCATGTCCGGCAGGGCACGGCGGCGGCCATGGGGCGCCTCGGCCGCCGCTTTGAAACGGCGCTGGGCCGGGCGAAGCCGGCGAGCTGATTCTGGCGTAGCTGCCTGCCCCTCGGGTTGCCGATGTGGGGGCAGCCGGTGACAGAGGTGAGCGTTACCGCGGCTGATTGAGGGTAATGGAGGGTGATGAAGGCGAGGACCATCGCCGGTCATCACGACGGGGTTGCCGGGTGATGACAAGGCGGACGCGGTCGGCGAGCCACAGGCCAAGGGCATAAGCTGCCGGGGGGCCGGTTTCTTGTGCCCAAGCGCCCTCCCCCGCGGGGCCGGCCCGTCCGGTTGCGGACGGGCCGCGGCGGCTAGAAGCCCAAAAGCCGCGACACCTGCGCCGCCCGCTCGGGGGGCAGGGCCGCCAGGATCTGCCCCGCCTGCCGCGGCGCCATTTCCGCCAGCAGCAGGGAGATCTCCTCGTCGTTCAGGTCCAACAGGATCCGGGCCGCCTCTTGCGGGCGCATGGCTTCGTACACGGCCCGCAGGCGATCCAAGGCCGCCGCGGCTTCCTCCAGCTCGCGCAAGGCCGCCTCCCGGGCCGCCAGTTGCTCTTCGCGCGCGGCCAATTGGGCCTCGCGCCGCTCCAGCTCGAACTGGGCCTCGTCCAGTTCCCGCCAGCGGGCCTGCAGAGCGGCCGCCGACTCGGCCAGCTCGGCCTCGCGCTGCGCCAGGCGCTCTTCCCGGGCCTGGAGGGCCGCCGCGTGTTCCATCCCCAGCTCATACCGCTCCACGTGGGGCGCCAACACCGGCCAGGCGCGCACCCGCTCCCACAGGGGTC
>DATCKT010000054.1:0-3586 GCA_036562195.1 Limnochordales bacterium | reverse complement strand
GCTGAGAACTCCTCCTCCCCAGGCCCGCGACCCGTGGAAACCGGCTGCCGCAGCACGGTTTCCAGAGCCGCGAAGAACCGCTCGTTTTGCTCTTGTGTGCCAATGGTCACCCGCAGATGGGTGGGTAGGCCAAAGGTGGCGCCGGCGCGCACGATGACGCCCAGCTGCAACAGCCGCCGGAACACTTCCCGGCTGTCCCGGCCCACGTCGATCAGGACGAAATTGGCCTCGGTGGGCACGTAGCCCAGACCGAGTTCCTCAAGCCGGCGGTAGAAGTACCGCTTGCCGGCTTGGTTGGTCTCGCGGCTGCGCCGCACGTGGTCCTCATCCTCAAGGGCCGCCAGGGCCGCCGCCTGCGCGAGGGCGTTGACCGGGAACGGCTCCCGCACCCGCTGCAGTTGGGCGATGACCGGCGCGGGACCCATGGCGTAGCCGACCCGGAGCGCCGCGAGGCCGTAGATCTTGGAGAACGTGCGCAGGACAATGACGGAATGATTGGGATCGTCGACCCACTCGCGGCCTTGAACGGTGCCGGCGTCCTCCACGTACTCCTGGTAGGCTTCGTCCAGCACCACCAGCACGTGCCGGGGGACCCGCTCCATGAAGGCGGCGAAGGCGGCGGCGCTCACGGTGGTGCCGGTAGGATTGTTGGGGTTGCACACGAAGACCGCCTTGGTGCGGGGCCCGATGGCGGCGGCCATGGCCGCCAGGTCGTGGCGCATATCCACGAGAGGCACCATCACCTCCCGCGCCCCCATGAGCCGGGCCGCGAAGGCGTACTGGCTAAAGGACGGATGGGCGCACACGATCTCGTCGCCCGGGTCGAGATAAGCCTCGGCGATGAGCTTGATGATGCCGTCGGAACCGTTGCCGATGAGGATCTGCTCCGGCGGGAGCCCGTGCCGACGGCTCAAGGCGTGGCGCAGATCCGTGGCCGGCCCGTCGGGGTAGATGTGCAGCTCGGCGGCCGCCGCCCGCACGGCGGCCATGGCCTTGGGCGACGGCCCCAAGGGGTTCTCGTTGGACGCGAGCTTAATGACGTCGTCGAGCCCCAGCTCCCGCTTGACCTCGCTGATGGGCTTGCCCGGTTCGTAGGGCTCAATGCGAAACGTGGCGGCGCGGCCGCGGGGCCCGGGCGGGGTGTCCATGGCGCCGTTGCCCGGTAGGTCCGGCCGCAGGGCGCGGGCTTCGCGCAGGTAGACGTGGCGCATTTCCGCCTGGCGGCGCGTGGTGTTGACGTGCATGAGCACCCGGATGCACCGGGGCTGGCCGCCGGGCACGTCGATCTCCCGCGCGCACAAAAGCGGCACCAAATGCAGGCCCAGCTCCCGGGCGGCCAGCGCCGGGTACTGGGCATTCAAATCCGGGCTGACGGTGAAGATGATGCTGGCGATGTCCTCCGGGTCCAGCTGGTTTTCCGCCAGCATGGCCTGCACCAGCTCCCGGGTGGCTTCGCTGATGGCCGCGGGGGTGTTGGCGGTGGCCGTCGTGGCCCCGCGCAAGCCCCGAACTGCCCTCTCTGCCATAGCCTCCAGTCCCTTCCTTCGCAAAAGTGCGCTGCAGGACGATACGCCGTTGTCCCACGGATCGTGCCGGTAGCCGCGGCCCGCCGTTCACCCGCCACCCGTGTCCCCGGCGCTACGAGACCGCCCGGTGGGCCAGGCCCACGGCCACTTCGTCCAGGTGCAGCAAGCCGATCCCTAAGAAGATGGCGACCGCGATGTGGTCGTGCTTGCGGGCGATGCCGATCTTGCCGCCGACGCTCAAGCCCACCGCCTTGAGCCCGACTTGAAGCAGGGCTTCATGGGCGGCGCCCGCGACCGCGCCCTCCTCGGGATGGGTGGCGCCGATGACGCCTTCCCGCTTGGCGGCCACCACGGCCCGCTCCACCACCCGGCGCACCGAGGCGGTAAACTCGCCGCCGAAGTCCACGGCGGTCCCGCGGATGCCGTCGGTGGCCAGGGCGCGCTTTTGCGCCTGCTCCTGGGCGTGGTCTTCCGTCAAGGCCAACAGCAGCGCGGCCCGCGCCACCTGGCGGCTGGTCGCGTCGCTCATGGGCGCGCCAACCCCGCCCGCCGAGCCTGCCGGTCACCCGCGCTGCCGCCCGGAGCGGTGTCCGGCGCCCGCCCTGGGCATGCATCCCCTAGACGGCGAACTGCGGCTTCAATGGCAACACCGTGTTGGAAGCGACACGAAGGAGGCACCATGAAAAAACGATCCGCGCTCCTGCCGTCCTGCCGTCCTGCTGCAAGTTGATGTTCATTTTAGCACGGCAGCTGAGGGTTGTAAACGGTGAATCGCGCGTGGGGCGCCGGGGGACGCCCGGTGCGAGGGGGATGACGGCCGGGAAGGGCACCGGGGGGGCCACTGCGGGGAAAACGCCGACCGTCGCGGTGGCCGCCGGCACAGCCCTAGACGGAGAGCCCGGCGGCGCGCTTGAGCGCCTCCACCTCCGCCGGTGTGAGGGGCCGGTACCGGCCCTTGGGCAGCCGGCCCAAGCGCAGCGGTCCAAACGCGACGCGCTTTAGGTACAGCACCGGGTGCCCGACCGCCTGGCACATGCGGCGCACCTGGCGCTTGCGCCCTTCCTTCAACTCGATCTCCAGCAGCGCCCCATCGGCGTCCTGGCGCAGGAGCCGCACACGGGCGGGCGCCGTCGGGCCGTCTTCCAGCAAGACCCCCTGCCGCAGGCGCGAGAGCGCCTCCTCGCTCACCGCCCCGGCCACCCGGGCCTGGTAGATTTTGGGCACGCCGTAGCGGGGATGGGTCAGGCGGTGGGCCAAGGCGCCGTCGTCGGTCAGGAGCAGCAGTCCTTCGGTGTCCAGGTCGAGGCGTCCCACCGGGAACAGCCGCCGGTCCGCCGGCACCAGCGCCATTACCGTGGGCCGTCCCTGCGGGTCCGTGACCGTCGTCACGTATCCCGCCGGCTTATGCAGCATGATGTAGCGGAAATCCGACGCGGGGCGGATGACGCGCCCGTCCACCCGCACCTCGTCCCGGTCCGGATCCACCTTGAAACCCGGTTCGGTAACCGTACGGCCGTTGACTTGGACGCGTCCCAAGGCGATGAGGGTCTCACACGCCCGGCGGGAGGCGACGCCGCAGCGGGCCATGAATTTCTGCAGCCGCTCGGTGGTCAGAAACACCCCACCCCGGATCAGACGGTTAGGACGGCGTCCGCATGCGGACGGCGGGCGGGGGCTTGGGGCCAGCTGCGGCCTAAACTACGAGTTGAGGGGGGCTCCGGCGGTCGCCGCCCGGCGCCCGTTGCTGAACATGCCTTGCAGCTGGTCCATGACCTTGGGTGCGATGTCGATCAACCGATCGACGATGGCGTTGCCGTCAATGGGCAACAGGCGGATCTGTCCCTGGCCCACCACCAGGAACGCGACCGGATGCAAGGAGATGCCCGCGCCGCTGCCGCCGCCAAACGGGAACCCGCCTCCGTCGCGGCGGTTTTCGCTTTGAAATTCGGTCCCCCCTGCCGCGAAACCGAAGGAAACCCGGGAAACGGGGACGATGACGGTGCCGTCGGGCGTCTCCACGGGGTCGCCCAGGATGGTGTTGACGTCCACCATGGCCTTGA
>DATCKT010000050.1:0-3837 GCA_036562195.1 Limnochordales bacterium | reverse complement strand
TCAAGGCGACCCGGGCCCTGGCCAACAAGGGCATCAAGACCAACGTGACGCTCATCTTCTCGCCCAACCAGGCGCTGATGGCGGCCCGAGCGGGCGCGGCCTACGTGAGCCCGTTTCTGGGGCGGCTGGATGACATCAGCTTCGACGGCATGCAGCTGGTGCGGGACGTGGTGGAGATCTTCTGGACCCATGACATCGAAACCGAGGTCATCGCCGCCAGCATCCGCCACCCGCTGCACATGGTGGAGGCGGCCAAGGCCGGCGCCCACATCGCCACGGCACCCTTCAAGGTGTATCAGCAGATGCTCCATCATCCGCTGACGGACATCGGCATCAAGCGGTTCCTGGAGGACTGGGAGAAAGCCCAGGCAGCGCTGGCGGCCAAGAAGTAGGGCGCAAGCCCGGCCAGCGGACGAGCCCGGCCGGCGGGCTATGCCGGCTGGCGGACGCGTGCGAGGGACGGACGTGCAGGCGGGAGCGCGGCCACGGGAGGGAAACGCGCGGCCGGCCCGTTCAGTTCCCACGCCGGCCCCAACGCAAGGCCAAACGGCCGCTTGCGGTGCGCACGATGCGCAGCGGTCCCAGGCCAAGAACCGTTCGTTCGTAAGGCAACACCCGCCGCCCGATCTTCACGCCCGCCCGGCGCAGTTGCCGGCGCGGCTTGGGATCGGGCGGCAGGCGCGTCACCCGCCCGCCGGTGGCGGGGCCCTTCGGGCTGCGGTCGCCGCCGGCAGGCGTGCCTAGCTCCGGCGACTGGTCCCGGTCGGCCATTATTCGTTGTCCCGCCGCACCCATTCGTAGTACGGCAAGATGTCGGCGGTGAAGGCTTCCACCACCTGCCGCACGGCCTTGTCGCGGGCTTCGGGCACGTCGCGCCGGTGCGGCGAAGGCAAGGCCGAGGTGGGCGGCGGGTCGGCGCTGGACCACACGAGGTCGCGCACGTCCGCGACCTCGCCGGTGCGCGTGCCTTCCCAGCGGTGGACGACCGTGCCGGTGTGCACGTTGACCATTTGTCCCTGCAAGCCTACGACCACCCGCGTGGTCTGCCGCACGCGCCAGTGGGTGCCCACTTGGGGCTGGCCGTCGTCCCGGACGAACGGGCGGTCCAGAGACACGTCCTCAAAATAGTACGCGGCGATGCCGGCGATGAACCCGTCGGCACCCAACGCCGCGGCCACCTCGCGGGCCACGGATCCGCCGGTCACGTCGCGGGGGTCGATGCGGCGCCGGAGCAGTTCCGATTCCACCTCTTCCGGAGGGATGACGGTGGAGTACCAGCCCGAGTCCCGTACGGCCCGGTACACCTGGTCGGTCAAGGTCCGGGCGAGACTAGGATCCGACGTCCATGAGGCGAAGGGGAACACGGCGACCACTTGGATGCCCGAGACATCGGCCCGGGGCGGGCGCAAGACTTGTTCCCAGTCGCCGCTGCAGCCGGCGAGCGCCAACGTTAGAATGATGAGGGCCGGGACGGTGACCGCCCGGGCGGCGTTTCTTGTCGGGAACACAGCATCTTTCCCCGCTTTCTTGAATGTGACGGGGTCTCTGAAAATATCCCCCCAACGGAATGTCTTCTCGGCGCTGCCGGGAAATACCTGCCGCGGCCTTGGGCGCCGACGCCGGCCGCCCGTGCCTGCGGCTCCGGGCGCCGTCAGCCAAAGGAGGGTGCGGGCATGACCACCGGTTTCACCTATCTGAACGAGCACGGCCTGCCTCGCTTGGTGGACGTGGGGAGCAAGGAGGAGACGGAGCGGGAGGCCGTGGCGCGCGGGTGCGTGCGCACGACGCCGGCCGTGGTGGCCGCCATCCGGGAAGGCCGCATCGAGAAGGGAGCGGTTTTGCCCGTGGCCCAGGTGGCGGGGATCATGGGGGCCAAGCGCACTGCCGAATGGATCCCGCTCTGCCACCCGCTGCCCCTCACCGGGGTCGACCTGCGCTTCCAGCTGGATGAGGCGGCCGGCACCATCGACATCGAGGCGCGGGTGCGCACCCGAGGGCGGACGGGCGTGGAGATGGAGGCGCTGACCGCGGTGGCGGCGGCGGCGCTGACCTTGTATGACATGTGCAAGGCGGTGGACCGGGCCATGGTCATCACCGACATCCGCCTCGAGGAAAAACGCGGCGGCAAAAGCGGGACGTACGTCCGCGGGGCGGCCGGACGGCCTGCGGCGCAAGAACCGGCGGGACACCACGCGGCCCCGCCGCGTGAGGGCGAGCGGCCCCGGTAAGCTGACCCGCGGTTGTCCTTGCCCGCCAGGCTCAACCGCAGTCCACCCCACGCGCGGGAGCGTTCGCGGATCACGTTCCCGTAGGTGGAACGAGGGTCGAGGAACCCAAACACTCAACCCTGATTCCAGCTGACAGGAGCCAGTTCGGAAAGTGGTCCCACCGGCGGGAGTCGCGGGCGAAGAAGCTCTCACCGGTGGGAATTGGAACATGCTGCCACTCGTTGTAGCAGGAAAAGAGCCGGCGCAGCCCCGGCGGGCAGATCGGAGCGGTCCGTGTTGTGGGCTCCGTTCACCTGATGCGGAGCTGCTGAGGCGCGGAGGAAGGGGTTGCAGCCCGGTGCGGGGTGGTCTATGATAAGATCCATGGATTGGCACTCACCGCCTGGGAGTGCTGATGAGGGCGGCGAGTCCCGCGGCAAGCGGAACGCCAAGGACATGAGGAGGTCGACCCATGCAGCTGCAGCCTTTGGGCGACAAGGTCATCGTGCAGCCCATCGAACAGGAGGAGCGCACCGTCGGGGGGATCTACCTGCCTGACACGGCCAAGGAGCGGCCCCAGCAGGGCAAGGTGATCGCGGTGGGTCCCGGCCGCATCAACGATAAGGGCCAACGGATCGCCATGACCGTCAAGGCCGGTGACCGGGTGGTCTACTCCAAGTACGCCGGGACCGAGGTGGAGCTGGACGGCCAGGAGTACCTGATTCTCTCCGAATCTGACATCCTCGCCATCCTGCAGGAGTAAGCCGGAACGAGGCCGCAGCAAGACGGTAAGCGAGGCCGCAGCAAGACGGCAAACGAGGCCGCAGCAAGACGGTCGCCATGGCGGGCGGGGCACGGGCCGCGCCGCAAAAGCCGCCTCGGCCGCCACAGCCCAATCTGGTGAGGAAGGTGGACACACGTGGCAGGCAAGGAGCTGTACTACCGGGAGGAAGCGCGCCGCGCCCTGGAGCGGGGCGTCAATATCCTGGCCAACGCCGTCAAGGTCACCCTGGGCCCGAAAGGGCGCAACGTGGTGCTGGAGAAGAAGTGGGGTTCGCCCACCATCACCAACGACGGCGTGACCATCGCCCGGGAGATCGAGCTAGAAGACCCCTTTGAGAACATGGGCGCGCAGCTGCTCAAGGAAGTGGCCACCAAGACCAACGACGTGGCGGGCGACGGCACCACCACCGCCACGGTGCTGGCCCAGGCCATGATCCGCGAGGGCCTCAAGAACGTGGCGGCGGGCGCCAACCCGCAGCTGCTGAAGAAAGGTATGGATCGCGCCGTCGCCGTCGCGGTCGAGGAGATCCGCCGCCTGGCTCGCCCGGTGGAGACCCGGGAGGCCATTGCCCAGGTGGCCAGCATCTCGGCCGCCGATAAGGAGATCGGCGAGCTCATCGCCCAAGCGATGGAGAAGGTGGGCCGGGACGGCGTCATCAGCGTCGAGGAGTCCAAGAGCATGGGCACCACCCTTGAGGTGGTGGAAGGCATGCAGTTCGACCGCGGCTACCTCTCGCCCTACATGGTCACCGATACTGACCGCATGGAAGCCGTCCTGGAAAATCCCTACATACTGCTTACCGATCGTAAAATCAGCGCAGTGCACGACCTAATCCCCGTCTTGGAA
>DATCKT010000030.1:0-7249 GCA_036562195.1 Limnochordales bacterium | reverse complement strand
AGCCACGAAGAAGCCGTCGGTGCCGTGGCGATGGGGATACAGATAGCCTCCGAGGCCTTGCGCGGGGACGTAGGTCACCAGCGGCAGCGGCTCGGCGGCGAAATCGGGGTGGCCGGCGAGGAAGGCCTCCACCACCGCGGTCGTCTCTTCCGGCTCGGTGCTGCACGTGCTGTACACGATGACGCCGCCGGGTTGGGTGAGTTGAGCCGCCGCGGCCAACAGTTCCCCCTGCAGTTTTGCCAACGCCGCGAGTTCCTGGGGGTGTTTGCGCCAGCGCAGGTCGGGGCGCCGCCTCAGGACGCCCAACCCCGTGCAGGGGGCATCCACCAGCACCCGCTCGGCGGGAGCCAGCTTCCCGGGCAGCGCCCGGGCGTCCTCCGCCAGGACCGTGATGATGTCCAGGCCCAAGCGGTGGGCCGCCCGGGCCACCAAGGGCAGCTTGCGGGCATGCACGTCCACCGCAATCACTTCGCCCTCGTTTCGCATGAGTTCCGCCAAGTGGGTCGTCTTGCCCCCCGGGGCGGCGCACAAGTCGATGACCCGCTGGCCCGGCTGCGGGTCGAGGGCGTGGCCCACCAGCTGCGCACCTTCATCCTGCACCGTAAAGAGGCCTTCCCGGAAGGCCGGGTTGTCGGCGATCTGCCCCAGTCCCCGCACATGCAAAGCCTGCGGCGCCCACGGACCCGGTTCCACCTGGGCGCCTTGGGCGCGCAGCCGCTCCGCCAGCGCCTCCCGGGTGATCTTGAGGGGATTGGCCCGAATGTGCAGCGGCGGCGGGATGTTGTTGGCCTCGCACAGCCGCTGGGCTTCGGCCACGCCGAAGCGCTGCACCCAGCGGGCCACCAACCATTCCGGGTGGGAGGTGCGCACGGCCAAGGCGGTCACCGGATCGGCCTCCAAGTCAGGCCACGGCCAGTCGTCCTCGGCGGACCGCCGCGCGAGTTGCCGGCAGACGCCGTTGACGAAAGCGGCGACTCCCGGATGATGCCTGGCTTTGGCCAACTCCACGGCCGCATGGCATGCCACCGGCGCCGGGACCGAGTCCAGAAACCGCACTTCGTAGGCGGCCAGGCGCAGGATGTTGCGCACCGACGGCTCCAATTCCCCGACCGGGCGCCGGCTGCAGTGGGCGATCATCCAGTCCAGCGTGCCCCGCCAGCGCAGCACGCCGTACACGACCTCGGTGACGTAGCCCCGGGCGGGCGCAGCGATCCCCCGCCGCTCCAGGTATGCGTCCAGCGCCAGGCCGGCAAAGGCGTCCCGCTCCTCGATGGTGGTGAGGATGTCCACGGCCGCCTGCCGGGCGGCCGACGGCCCGGTCGTCTCCTTCCGCGGCGGCACCGGCCGGTCGCCCCCTTTCTCCCAAAAACAAGGGGAGGCGGTCGTCGCACCGACGCCGCCCCCATCCGCTTCGCTCCGCAAAGGTCCGAGCTCAGTCGCGGGCGTTGCGCAAAAGCAACAGGCGGATAAGCTGGCTCACCGCCACCGCCACCGCGGCCACGTACGTCAAGGCCGCCGCGTCCAGCACTGCCTTGGCCTTGGGGATCTCATCGCGATCCAGGTACCCGCCGGCCGCCAAAAGCCGCATGGCCCGGCCGCTCGCGTCGAATTCCACGGGCAGCGTGATCACCTGGAAGGCCAAGGCCGCCACAAAGAGCCATATGCCCAGGGTCAGCAGGGGCTCTGCACCCATCACCAGCCCGAGCAGGAACAGGGGAAACGCCGCCTGGGACCCGAAGCTCGCCAGCGGGAACAGCCCGTTGCGCAGGGCGAGGGGCACATAGTTCCCCGCGTGCTGGATGGCATGCCCTGTCTCATGGGCGGCCACCGCCAGCGCCGCGATGGACGTGCCGTTGTACACTTCCGGCGACAGGCGCATCACGCGGGCCCGCGGATCGTAGTGGTCGGTCAGGGCGCCGCGCGTCATCTCCACCGGCACATCGCGCAAACCCGCAGCGTACAGCAGCTCCCTGGCCACCTGGGCACCCGTCCGCCCGGCCCGGGCCGGCACCCGGCTGAAACGGGCGAACGTGCTGTGCACCTTCTGCTGGGCGTACAAAGCCAGGATCAGGGCGGGAATCAGCAGCAAGAAAGTCGGATCAAAGATCGGGTAGAACAACGGCCCATCGCCTCCCTTCGTTTATGGCTCTCGTCCGTCCACGGGGCAGAGGCGGGTGCGGGTACGCCTGTCTCCCCCGCCGGCGGCACGGGGCCGCCTCTCCAACACCACCCCACATTTTGATCATTACGCAAGGCGAGACCAACTGTCAATCGCAGCCGGCGTTGCCAGCGCTTCAGAACCGGCCCGGCGCCCCGGCTGGTTGATGCAGGGTCCGCCCTGGCTGCCCGCGGCGCCCGCCCGAGCCGTCGCCGTCATGTGGGGCCGTCGCCGGTGGCGGGAGGCGGGGTCACCAGCCGGTCCCCCACCCGCAGCCGGTAACCGTTGACGTAGTCCCTTCCGCCCATGGGTCCCGCGCCGGGCGGCTTCACCTTCCGCACCAGCACGGCGCCCCGGCCCGTCTGTACCACGAAACCGGCTTCCTCCACGGCGACCACTTGGCCCGGCTGCGCCTCCAGGGTGCCCGGTCCGTGCACCTCGGCCTGCAGCACCTTTAGTATACGCTCCCCGTGGGCCGTGTAGGCTCCGGGAAAAGGCGCGAAGGCCCGCACGTGGTTGCACACCTCCTCCGCCGGACGCGTCCAGTCCAGGGCGGCCGAAGCCCGGTCCAGCTTGGGCGCGTAGCTGGCCTGGCTGTGGTCCTGCGGCCGGCGGGGCGCCTGGCCCGCCGCCAGGAGGCGCAGCGTCTCCACCAAGAGTTCCGCCCCCGCATCCGCCAGCTTTTCGTGGAGCGTGCCGGCGTCGTCGTGGGGTTCGATGGGGACCGGCCGCTGCAGGATGATGTCGCCGGTGTCCAGGCCTTCATCCATGAACATGGTGGTGACGCCCGTGACGGTGTCTCCGGCCATGAGCGCCGCCTGGATGGGTGCGGCGCCGCGGTAGCGGGGCAGCAGCGACGCATGCACGTTGACGCACCCCAGGGGCGGCAGCTGCAGCACGGCAGGCGGCAGCAGCAGGCCGTAGGCCACCACGCAAATGACGTCGGGCGCCAGGGCCCGCAAGGCGTCCAGTGCCTCCGCATCCCGCAGGCGCCGGGGCTGATATACCGGAATGCCGGCCGCCACCGCCGCTTCTTTGACGGGCGACGGCAGCAGCTTGTGGCCCCGCCCGCGGGGACGGTCGGGCTGGGTGAACACACCGACCACCCGGTGCCCGGCGGCGAGGACAGCCCGCAGGGAAGGCACCGCGAACGCGGGCGTGCCCATGAAAACGAGGCGCAGGCTACTCCCGGGGTCCGTCATGGCGCCGGGGCTCCCGCCGCACCCGCCTTCGCGCCGTCCCCATCCCCCGGGTGCCCGCCGGCGCCCTGGGCCCGCCGCGCCCGGCTGCGCTGGGCGGCGGTGGCCGGCGCGGCCGGCCGGTCGCCGTCCCCGTCGGCCTGGGTGCGAGCCTCACCGCCCGCGCCGGTTTCCTCCTTGGCGGGCTGGACGATGGTGCCTTTGTCGGTGATGAGAATGCCGTCCAGGTGGTCGATCTCGTGCTGCAGCGCCCGGGCGAGCAGGCCCTCCGCCTTGATCCGCACCGTTTTGCCCCGTTCGTCCCAGCCTTCCACCTCGACTTGGGCAGCCCGTTCCACGTAGACGGTCACGTTGGGAATGCTGAGGCAGCCCTCCACGTCCACCTCGCTGCCGCTGGCGGCGACGATGCGGGGGTTCACCAGCGCCACCAGCCCGTCGCCCGCGTCGGCCACGATCACCCGCTCCGACACGCCCACTTGGGGGGCGGCGAGGCCCGCTCCGTTGGCTGCGTACATGGTATCGGCCATGTCCCGGATCAGCTTTTGGATGCGCTTGGTGACCCGCTCCACCGGCTTGGCCGGCCGGCGCAGGACCGGATCGGGCACCCGCACGATGTCAAGCACCGCCATCGTCCACGGCTCCCTTCACAACAGCGACACTGGATTCACGTCGACGGCCACCGTCACCTGCCCGCGGGCCACCGCCGGCCGCCACACTTCCCGGGCCGCGGCGGCCACTTGGCGCGGGCCGTCGCCCGGGCCCTTGATCAAGACGTGCCATCGTTCCCGGCCCCGGAGCCGCTGCAAGGGCGCAGGCGAGGGACCCGACACCGTCACCGCGGCCCCCGCCGCGCACTGGCGCACGGCCTGGGCCACCGCCCGGGCGGCCTCCGGCACCCCTTGCGCGCCGCTGACCAGGATGCGCACCAGCTGGCCGAAGGGCGGGTAGCCGCCGCCTTTGCGGTAGGTGGCCTCGGTCCGGTAGAACCCTTCGTCGTCGTAGTTGCGGGCGGCCACGATGCTGTAGTGGTCGGGGGCATACGTTTGCACCACGACCCGTCCCGGGTCCGTGCCGCGGCCGGCCCGGCCGCCCACCTGGGTCAACAGCTGAAACGTGCGCTCGGCGGCCCGGAAGTCGGGCACGTGCAGCGCGCTGTCCGCGGCCACGACGCCCACCAGCGTCACGTTGGGAAAGTCCAAGCCCTTGGCCACCATCTGGGTGCCCACGATCACGTCCACCTGGCCCCGGCGCACAGCTTCAAACAACCGGGTGTGCGCCCCCTTGCGGGCCGTGGTGTCCATGTCGAATCGCTGCACCCGGACGCCGGGAAACAGCTCCTGCACCAGCGTTTCCACCCGTTGCGTACCAGCGCCGAAAGGGCGCAGGTAGCGGCCCCCGCACTGGGGGCAACTGGCCGGCACCGCCCGCATCCCATCGCAGTAATGGCAGCGGAGGTGCTCCGCCGGTGCCGCGTGGTACGTATAGCTTACCGCGCAATCGGGGCAGCGCACCACATGCCCGCATTCCCGGCACAGCATAAACTGGGAGAACCCGCGCCGGTTGAGGAACAGCACCGCCTGGCGGCCGCGAGCCAGGCACTCCCGCAGCGCTTCCACCAGGCGGCCGCTGAAGATGCTGCGGTTGCCTGCGAGCATCTCGGCCCGCATGTCCACCACTTCTACCTCCGGCAGGGCGCGGCCGTCCACCCGCCGCGTGAGGCGCACCCAGTGAAACGCTCCGTCCCGCGCCCGCACGTAGCTTTCCAGCGACGGCGTGGCGCTGCCCAGCACGCACAGGGCACCAGCCCGTCGCGCCCGCTCCAGGGCCACTTCCCGTGCATGGTAGCGGGGGCTCTCCTCCTGCTTGTACGAGGTCTCGTGCTCTTCGTCGACAACAATGAGGCCCAGGTTGGGCACCGGTGCGAACACGGCCGACCGCGCCCCGACCACGATGGGGGCCCGGCCCCGGGCGACCCGCTCCCACTGGTCGAACCGCTCGCCCGCCCCCAAGCCGCTGTGCAGCACGGCGACGCGGCCGGGAAACCGGGCCGCAAAGCGGGCAAAGGTCTGCGGCGTCAAGGCGATCTCAGGCACCAGCACGATCGCGCCCTGGCCCGCCGCCAGCGTCTGTTCCATGAGCCGCAGGTAGATCTCGGTCTTGCCGCTGCCCGTCACCCCATGGAGCAGCACGGGCCGGCGGTCCGCGCTCTCGCGCACCGCGGTGATGGCCGCCAGCGCCTGCGCCTGCTCCGCGGTCAGCGGCAGCGGCGCGGCGGCCTCGGGCGCGGCCGGGGCGACCGGCTCCCGCTGGATGCGCACGGGGGCCGGCGCGATGAGGCCCTTCCCAGCCAGGGCCTTCAGCGCCGGGCCTTGCGCGCCCGTGCGGCGGCGCAGGTCGGCGGCGGGCATGGGGCTTGGGTCGCCGCCGGCGGCCGCCTGGAGCAAGAGCGACAGGACCGCCGCCTGGCGCGGCGCCCGTTCCAGCAGCTCCTGCATGGCCTCCCGGGCTGCGGCCGGCTCCACCGCCAGGCGCCAGCCCGGCACGATGCGGGCCTGCACCCGGTCGGCGCCGGTCACGCCCGGCGGCGCCAGACAGCGCAAGGCTTCGACCCGCAGGCACAGGTAGCGCTCGCACAGCCATTCCGCCAGGGCCAAGCCTTCGGCGTCGAAGTAAGCGTCATCGCTGCGCAGGGCCAGCAGCGGTTTCAGCTGGCGCACGGACGTTTCGGCGGCGAAGCCGACCACATAGCCCTCCACCCGCCGGCCGCCGAAGGGCACCAGCACCCGCTGGCCGACCCGCACCTTGCCGGCCAGCCCGTCCGGCACCTGATAGTGAAAAACCCGGTCCACACCGGGAACCGGGACGTCCACGATCACCTCCGCGATGGGACCGGCAGGATCACTTGATTCCGCTCTTGGTCTGTTCAACCTCCAGCTTGCCCTCCCGGAGCTCCCACAGGGCGATGGTCACCGGCTTGTCCGACGGCACGTCCACGAGCCGCGGCGCCCCCTCCAGGAGCTGCCGGGCCCGCTTGGCCGCGGCAACCACCAACCGATAACGGCTGTCCACCTTCTCCCTGAGCTCGTCGATGGGCGGCTGGTTCATGGTCGTGCTCATGTTCCCGTGTCCTCCTTGGTCAAGCGGGCCACCAGCTCCGGGTAGTCGCTGCGGCTGACGCGGCAGCGCTCGGCCAGGATGATGGCCCGCAGCTGTTCACACGCCCGCTCCAGGTCGTCGTTCACGATCACGTAATCGTAGTCGGTCACCGCCGCGAGTTCGTGCTTGGCCCACGACAGGCGTTCGAGGATGGCCGCCTCCGAGTCCTTGGCCCGGCCGTAGATGCGCCGCCGCAGTTCCTCCAGGCTCGGCGGCAGCAAAAACACCAGCACCGCCTCGGGCATGGCCGCCCGGATCTGGGCCGCCCCCTGGATGTCGATGTCCAGGATGACGGTCTCCCCCTGCTCCAGGCATTCCTCGATGTAGCGGCGGGGCGTACCGTAGCGTCGGCCGACGAACTCGGCCCACTCCAACAGTTCGCCCCGCTCTATCATCCGGTCGAATTCTTCATCCGTCAAGAAGAAATAGTCGCGGCCGTGGACCTCTCCCGGGCGGGGCGGCCGGGTCGTGGCCGACACGGAGTAGCGCAAGCCCTCGACCTTGGGCAGCACCGCGTTGAGGAGCGTGTTTTTCCCCACGCCCGACGGGCCGCTCAGCACTACCAAGAAACCTCGTCGCCGACTGCCTTCCGTCGCCATGGCTCGTATGCTTACAACGCTCCTGCCGCGGCGCCCTCGGCCCGATCGCGCTGGGCGAGCCGGTGCGCCACGGTTTCCGGTTGAACGGCGGACAAGATGATGTAGTCCGAGTCGGTGATGATGACCGCCCGGGTGCG
>DATCKT010000029.1:0-1849 GCA_036562195.1 Limnochordales bacterium | reverse complement strand
CTTACGTGGCTACCGTGAACATGGACGCGCCGGCGGAGCAGCCACCCCTGCAGGTCGTGTTCACAGTGGAGGCGGCGCCCGCCGTCGCCGGCGCGGGCGGACTTGGACAGTGAGCGGCGGGGGCCATGGCCCCCGCCGTAGGGCTGCCCGGGTGACGCCGCGAGGCACGCAGGCGCCGCAGCGATCGGGCGTGTGCAGGCCGGCTGCCGGCGGACGCTGGGCGAGCCGGGCGGGGTCTTGGCCGCTGGTTAAGACCCTCGTGGCGCTGGTTGCCGTCGTCCTGGCGGTCATGGGGCCAAACGCAGCGTTGTGGCCGGATGGCGCGGTACCTTCTAGGCCGGTGCCTGCCCGTGCAGGGATGCCTTGGCCGGGCCGCAGCTGGCTGTCCGCGGTCCCGCTGGGGGCTGTGCCAGCCGCCGCTGCGTCCGTTGGCCTCGGTGGGGACGGCCTAGTCATCGATTTCGGATCCGTCAGCCCCGCGGAGGGCCCCCGCGTGGTCCGGCGGGCGGTCCAACTGGCTATCGAGTCGGACGAACCGTGGCAGCTGACCCTGGCCGCCGCTGGTGATTTCGTTACTGACGCTCCGGGGTTCCGGCCGGTGCCGGCGGCGCGCCTGCAATGGGTCGTCGAAGACGGTTCAGAGCCCGAGTGGCAGCCGGTGGCCCTCGACCCGGTGGTGGTGGCGGCGGGTCCAGGGGGTGAGGGCCAGGCGCTTGTGGCCCTGTCATTTAGGTTGGACGTCGGATGGGACGCGGCGGCGACTACGCCTTATCAGACTGCGCTGGTCTTCACGGCCGCGCCGGGTGCGGCGCTGGCGGCTTCCTTTGCCCAGCCGTTGTCGACCGGTCCAGGGGAAGCTCCCCGCTGCCTCATCGGTTATTGGGTGCCGGGGGAGGGGCCGGCAACGGTTCGCATCCGGATGAGCGACGAAACGGGTGAGCCGTTGCGGGAAGCGGTGGTGCAGCAGGTCGGCGGCCGCTGGCACACATGGGAATGGGACGGTCGCGACCACGCCGGTCAGCCGCTTGCCCCCGCCTTGTACTACTACACCGTCACGGGCGACGATGAACGTATCCTCGCTGCCGGGGTTTGTGCTCCGCCGGACGGCCTCGCCTCCTGGAGCAGCGACCTGCAGGTCCAAGTGCTGAGTGCCGCTGCGCTGGGAGAGCCTGCCTTGCGGCTGGAGGCAAAGGCGCATCCGCAGCGGGTGAGCGGCGGGGATTGGCTGCGGCTGGATTGGACGCTGGAGAACATCGGGCCCAGCGTCCTTCACCCTGTGAAGCTGACCGTGGACTTGCCGCAAGGGTGGCAGCCAGTGGGGTTGGCGGCCGAGGTTCTCCATGACGATCCGGGTGCCGCGGGCACGCCGGCGCCCGGGACCCGGCGTTGGTTCATCCCCGTTGACCAACTGGAACCGGGGACTGTGCTTCAGGGCCACGTCTGGGTGGCGGTGGCGCCGGGCACCCGGCCGGGGGAATACCACCTCCGGGCGGCAGCCATCGCCTCGGCGTCGGGGATGCAGGTATCCGCGTCCACCAATGTGCCCGTGACCGTGGCTCCGGGTCCTTTTGAAAGCGGGCGGCTTGTGGCGAGAGTCGTCGTCGGCAATGCGGATCGGGGTGGAGCGGGAAGCGTGCCGTCACCCACGGGCATTGCGTTCCAAGTCCTCGGCGGCCCGCGGCTGGAGGCGGACGCGGCGGGTGTGGCGTCCTGGACAGGACCGCCGGGGTTGTATCTCTTGATTCCGGACGCGGCCACGGTGCCTCCCGGTTGGTGGGCGCCGACGGTGCCGTTTCGTCTAACCCCAGGAGCCATCACCTACGTGGAGGTTCCCCTCACCTTCGTGGCC
>DATCKT010000060.1:0-1852 GCA_036562195.1 Limnochordales bacterium | reverse complement strand
GCCGGGCGCCGTGCAGGGGCCTGCCGGCCGCCGCGCTACGAGGACATCCCGTTGGCGGGGGAGAAGGAGGCAGAAGATTCTGTTGGCCAGGCGATCGCAAGCGGCGTTGGGGGGCCGAAAGCGGCCGCCGGCGGCGGCGCGGCCGGCCTGCGCGCGGCCCGCAGCGGCGCAGCGGCAGGAATGGGTCAGGCGGGAACTGATGGACGTGATGGGCGGCGTCGAAGCGGCTGCCGCGGCAAGCCCGCGCCCACAGCGCACTTAGGCCGCGGCCCTGGCCGAACGGCTCGGTCACAGGGCCGCCCAGGCTTAACGGTTGCCTGCGGCGGCGCTGCGGCGGTCAAAAAGCGCATCCAGCACGCCCAGCAGGATATGGGCCAGGCCAAAGCCCAACAGGCCCGCTCCGAACATGGTCCCCATCCACATGGTCCAGGCCGCCAGGGACACGATCACGCCCAGCAGGGCGACGATCCAGCCGGTGCTCACGGTGCTCACCCCCCTGCCCCTTGTCGGCGTTAGTATGCGCGCAACCGGGGCGCCTGTCACCCGCCAGCAAGGAGGAGCGGTGCCCGGCAAGCGGCGTGTCACAACACGCGGGCGGCGCCGTCGGACGGGGCGACGACATAGACCGCCGCCGGCCAGGCACTGGTGCACACCGTGTACGGGCTGCCCATCACGACCCTCATCTTCCGCCGCGGCCAGCGCCAAAGCCCATCGCCCGGCGAAGACGGTGGGCCGCGCCGGCGCTGCCGGCTTTGTTGGGAGCGCTGCTCGGCGCCCCGTCTGGAAGACGCGAACCGGCCCAATCACGCTGCGGAAAGAAGGAAAACCCGCTCACCTATCGTAATAGTAATCGTACCTAATAAGGATTGAGCCGCGGGCGATTCTGCTTCGCCGCGCCCTGAGGTGGCTCATGGCGAAAACCCGGAACACAAAGCAAAAAGCGGCGGTGCTGGCGGCGGTGCGGCGGGCGCCTCATCATCCTGACGCCCGCTGGATCTACAACGAGGTCAGCCGTGAGATTCCCGGCATCAGCCTGGGGACCGTCTACCGGGCGCTGGCTTCCCTGTGCGCGGAAGGGCTGATCCGGGAGTACCGGCAGGCCGACGGGCCGGCGCTCTATGACGCCAACGTGCACGACCACTCCCACATTCGCTGCCGCCGCTGCGGCCGCATCGCCGATGTGCCCACCGTCGGGCTTCCCGATGAGATCCTGGACGCCATTCGCCACGCCAGCGGCTTTGCCCGGGTGGACCAGGTGTTTGTAGAGTTCGGCGGCATCTGCACCGAGTGCGCGTCGGAAACCCGGGCGCCGGGGGCCCAGCCGGCCGGTCCGGTGCCCGTCTGAAATCCAAGAAAGCCAAGCGGAAAGGAGCGGGTAAGCAACATGCAGCAGAACGGCCATGCTCCGGCGGTGGGCAGCGTTCACACCAAGGGCCGGGGCACGACCAACAAGGACTGGTGGCCTGAACTGCTCAACATCGACATCCTCCACCAGCATTCGCCCCAGGCTAACCCCATGGGGGAGGACTACAACTACGCGGAGGAGTTCCTGAAGCTCGACTACTGGCAGCTCAAGAAAGACCTGGAAGAGCTGATGACCAACTCCCAGGACTGGTGGCCCGCGGACTTCGGCCACTACGGGCCGCTCATGATCCGCATGGCGTGGCACAGCGCAGGCACGTACCGGGCCGCCGACGGCCGCGGCGGGGCCGAGGGCGGCACGCAGCGCTTCGCGCCCCTGGCCAGCTGGCCCGACAACGCCAACCTGGACAAGGCGCGCCGGCTGCTGTGGCCCATCAAGAAGAAGTACGGCAAGAAGATCTCGTGGGCGGACCTGATGATCTTGGCCGGC
>DATCKT010000006.1:0-17983 GCA_036562195.1 Limnochordales bacterium | reverse complement strand
AGGACATCCGCACGGCGGTCCGCAACAACGGCGGCGGCCATGCCAACCACACGCTGTTCTGGAAGATCATGGGCCCGGGAAAGGGCGGCGCACCCACGGGCGCCGTGGCCGAAGCCATCAACAAGGCGTTCGGCAGCTTCGAGGCCTTTAAGGAAGAGTTCACCAAGGCCGCCACGACCCGCTTCGGCAGCGGGTGGGCCTGGCTTGTGGTGGACAAGGACGGCAGTCTCAAGGTGCTCAGCACCGCCAACCAGGACAGCCCGCTGATGGACGGGCAGACGCCCATCCTGGGCCTGGACGTGTGGGAGCACGCGTATTACCTCAAGTACCAGAACCGCCGTCCCGAATACATCCAGAACTGGTGGAACGTGGTCAACTGGGACGCGGTCAACGAGGAGTACGCCAAGGCCAAGAAGTAAGCAGGCCTGGTGCGAGCCGGACGAGGCCTAAGGCCTGCGGCCGGCATGACGCGAATGCGTCGCGGGCAGCGGTGCCCCCCACGGGGCGCCGCTCGATGCAACGACAACGGCGAGGAGACAATAGGAGCCGCTGGCGAGACGCCAGCGGCTCCTTCGTGTCTCGGAGGCAACAGGGCGCCCGCACCCGCCTCCAGGGCGCCTAGAGGCGGCGCTTCCGCGGCGCGGCTCGGCCCCTGCTGCCTACAGGTCCACCAGGCGCCAGTCGCCCGCCAGCCAGCCGCGGGCGCTGCGACGCAAGGTGAGAATTACGGCGGGCGTGCTTTCCTCGCCCGCCCCGCCGGGCGCCGGCCGCCACAGGCGCACGATGAGCACCTCATCAAACCCCTCCGTACGGCGGTCGGCGACCTCCAGTTCCGCCACGGCCCAACCCGAGTCGAGCCGGTCCCGCTGCCGCTCCAGCCAATCGGCCACCTTGCCGCCCAGCCCCGGCGCGGCCAGCGACTCCATGGCTTGCCGGTTTCCGGACCAAAGGGCCTGCGTGAAGCGGCGGGCGGCTTCCTCGGGGCTGCTGGGGCCGTCGCCGGGGCCGACGCGCACCGAACCAAGCCGCGTGCGGTCCAGCGCCTCGGCGGCCATCATCATGCGCAGGTCGGCGACCCGCTGGGAGATGGGCGGGTGGGTCCGGTACAACTCGTGCCAGATAGAGTCCTCCGACAGGCTGCGCCGCTGTTCATCCATGCGCTCCAGTGCCTGCACCAGGCCCCACGTGTCATAGCCTGCCCGCGTGGCCAGCCGCAGGCCCATCATGTCAGCTTCCGATTCCTGTTCGCGGCTGTAGGCGTACATGAACAGGTCGCGCATCTCCCAGAGGCCGCCCCAGTCGGCTTTGCCCTCGGTGTTGGAGATGAGGCCCAAGGCCAGCACGGCGAAGGCGCTCCACAGGCTCTGGTTCACCCGGTGGGGGATGTGGCCCAACAGGCCGTGGGCAATCTCGTGGCCGATGACGCCCGCCAGCGCATCGTCGCTGGGCAAAAGGTCCAGCAGCCCCGTGGTGACACTGATCTCCTGGTCCTGGTTGATCCAGGCGTTGGCCATCCGTTCCTCGACGACCTTGATGGTGTAGTCGGCCAGCTCAGGATACGCATCCTGCAGCGCGCCGCGGAAGCGCTCAAACACCTGCACCACCCGCGCCTCCATCTCCGGCGAGACGGCGGCCTCGGCGCGCTCTTGAGCCAGGGCCGCGGCCAGCTGTAGAAATAACAATAGCCCCGCCAGCCACACCAGCAGGGCTCCCCGCCGCCCACGCGTCCAAAAGTGGCGCACGTCCTATCGTCCCCCCCTTGCCAGAGGGTTTGGTTCCATCCTACCGCCCTTGCCAGCACGCGTCAACACTGGGTACCGCTCCCACGAACGCGCCGTGGGAAAAGATGGTACAATAATGCCCGGGAGGGAACATGCATGCGCTTGGAGCGCGACGAGCTGGAAGCCCTCTGGGACGCGGCCGAGGATGCGGCCGCCAACCGAGACATGGAGCGTTTCGGCGGCCTGGTCAAGCTGTTGTTGGGCTACCTGCTGCTGGAGACCTTCGGCCCCGAATACCTGAGCCTCATCCCCGACTCCATCGGGGAACCGTCGCCGCACCGCCTGCGCACGGCCCGGCCCTACTTCTTCGACGCCTTGCGGGCCGAGGACCCGGAAGAGGCCCGGGACTTCGCCCAGCAATGCCTGCAGCTGGCGGTGCCCAAGGTGCAGCGCATCTGGCGCCAGTCGATCCTGCCCCTCTTGCCTCGCACGACCGCTCCCGGCCACTGACGGCCGCGCCGCCTGCGGCCGCTAAATGGATGCCGGGGCCGGCGGTGACGGCGGCCTGAAGCCCACGGCGGCCTTGCCCGTCCCGCCGCCGGCCGGCCTTACGCCTCCTCGAACACGTCTTCATCCACCGGCAGCTGCAAGCGCACGCGGGGCTCGCCGTAGCCCGGGTCCACAGCGACGATGCCCGCCTCCTCGAGAGCCCCCACCGCCCGCTGCAGCTCTTCCCGCTCCACGGCCGGCAGGTGCGCCGCAATCTCGGTGAAAAGCGCCTCCCCGTCGGTTCCCAGCAGAAACCGGACGATGTCCCGTCCCGTCCCGCCCGGCTCGGCCGTAGGCGGGCGGCGCACTGGGGCTTGCCGGCCGTCGCCCTGGTCTTGGCCGCGCTCGTCCCGGCCGCGGTGCAGCGCGGTGCCGCGGAAGCCCGTGGGCGTTGGAGCGTTCATCGCGTTCATCTCACCGGCCGTGTGGTCGTCGTGGCTGTTTTGGCCCGTCGCTTCGCTCATGCCGCTTTTGCCCCTCCGTGCCCCTTTTGTTCGTCTCGTCCATCTGGCGGCGCGGCCGCCTCCCCCCGGCGCCTGCCCGGTCTTCCTTGGCGCCGGCGTGCATAGGGTGTCCGTGGGAGGCCTGCGGCTATCACGGGCTTCGGGCGGAGGTGTACGGGCATGGAAACGCTGGCGGCCGTGGGCAGGCTCGTGCTCAGCCTGTACTTCCTATACAACGGCGCCGGGCACTTCCTCAATTTCCACGGCTTGCGCCGCTACGCGAAGGCCAAAGGCGTGCCCGCCCCCGGGGCGGCGGTGGCGGTGACGGGCTTGATGCTGCTGGCAGGCGGCTTGTCGCTGCTGCTGGAGTACCAGCTCACCGCGGGTGCCATCCTCCTGGCCCTGTTTCTCCTGCCCACGGCCGTGGTCATGCACAACTTCTGGGCCGTGGAAGACGCCGGCAGCCGGGCCAACGAGCTGGCCCACTTCCTCAAGAACGTGGCGCTGGCGGCCGCGGTGCTGCAGATGCCGTTCCTGGGCGCGTGAGGCCCTCAGCGGTACTTGTCGACGGCCTGGAGAAACCCGTCCACGTCCTCCGGATCGAGGACGACCTTGCCGGTGGAGGTTTCCAGCAGCACAAGGGGCGGAGCTAGGCGCCTGGCGTAGAGCTTCACGCTGCCCAGTGGGCCAGCGGTGAAGGTGCCCACATGGTAGCCGGGGAGGCTGGCTCCGTAGACCCGGAAAAAGCGCGGCAGCGGCCCGTCCAGCCGCTGGATGCGCCGGATGGACGACCACCGGTACAGCGTGCGCCCCAAATGGTGCACTGCGATGCCTTCCGGGCCGACCCGGTAGTGCAGGCCGCGGGCCCCAGACCACACAAGCCACGGAAACCCGACGGCGATGGGCACGGTGACCGCGATGGAAAACAAAAGCAGCGGTTCCCCCAGGACGCTGGGCCCTGCCGCCGGGCGGAACACGACCTCCTGCGCCGTCCCCGCGGCGGCGGCCCATTGGCCCGCTTGGGCCGCCCGCAGGAGCGCGACGAACCGGTCAGGGTCGGTGGGGTTGAACACGTAGCGCGTGGCGGCCCGGGCCGCAGCGGCGTCGGGCGCCGTGTCGACGAAGACCAGGTCGCGTCCCGCGGTGGTCAGGCGGTAGACCCGCTGGCCGTCCAGATCAAACCAGCCCATCTGCAATCCCCGCATGGAGGCGCCGGCGACTCGCCGCGACTGGGCCGGGTCTGCCAGGCGGTCCACAGCGGCCACCTCGCCGGCCGGGATATGCACGCGGCCGACGCCCATCTCCACCGTGAGGCCGGCGGGACCGACCTGGTACGAGAGACTGCTCTGCACGATGCCGTAGTAGAAGTACATGCCCAGCGGCAACAGGGAGCTCAGCACGACCACGGCCACGACCACCCCCACCCACGGGCTGCGCACCGTGGTGGGGTGGAAGACCTGCTCCCCGTTGACCATGGCGCCGTCGCTCATCGGTCCAACCTCCTCCCTCACCGGCAGCGGTCCGGTTTCTCAGGCTGACGCACGCGCATGCCTTGCCCCGCCTTGCCTTTCCCGGCCGAGCCGGTACTCCAACGGCTGTCGGGGCTGTTGCCGGCGCCTCACCGTGCGCCGGTTCGCCGTTGGCCGCGCCGGCCCTCGGAGATCGTTCTCGGCCGCACGCAGGCCGTCCTGTCCCAGGTGTCCGTCTGGCGCCTGCGGCCATGCGGGCAGGGGCGCGCCGCGGCCCTCACGAATGTCAGGCAGGTGGTGGCAGTCCACCGCCAGGCAGTCCACCGACTCTCGAGACTGGCGGGAACGCGGGGGCGTCCCCTGTGGCCGGGCGGCCTGAGAAGGTCGAGCGCGGCCCGGCGCCCTGGTGCGAGGTCATGCCCGTGCCGACGAATGACCCCTTTGCCGACGACCCATTCTCGCCGTCACCCGGCGCCCAGCCGGCCATCGTGCTTACACGCGAGCTGCGCCATGCCTTGGAACTGCTGGAGCACTCGGCCGAGCCGTTGTTCATCACGGGGGCAGCGGGCACCGGCAAGTCCACCCTCCTCCAGCATTTCCGGCGCACGACGCGCAAAAACGTCGCCGTCCTCGCGCCCACGGGCGTGGCGGCCATCAACGTGGGCGGCGAGACCATTCACTCGTTCTTCCGGTTTCGGCCGGACATCACAGTGGACCGGGTGCACCGGGTGCGCGGCGGGTTGCGGGAGCTGTACCGGCACCTGGACATGGTCATCATCGACGAGGTCTCCATGGTGCGGGCGGACTTGCTGGACTGCGTGGCCAGGGCGCTGGAACTGAACGGTCCGCAGCCGGGCGAGCTTTTCGGCGGCGTGCGCCTGGTGTTTTTCGGCGACCTGTACCAATTGCCACCCGTCGTGCGACCCGACGAAGAGGAGCTGTTCCGGACGTATTACCCCAGTCCGTACTTCTTTAGCGCGCACTGCCTCACCGGGGTCCACGTCCGCTGGGTAGAGCTTACCGAAGGGTTCCGGCAGCGGGACGACGCGTTTTTGCGCATCCTCAACGCCATCCGGGACGGCGAGGTGACCGAGGAGCACCTGGCCCTCCTCAACAGCCGCGTCGTGCCCGACGCGGACCCGCTGGCGTTCAGCGACTACGTGTTCCTGACCACCATCAACGCCCGGGCCGCGCAAATCAACACGGAGCAGTTGCGGCGGCTGCCGGGGCCGCTCCACACGTTCCACGCCGAGGTGACTGGCGAATTCCAGCCCAGCGCCGACCCGACCGAGCGGGTGTTGCAGCTCAAAGAAGGCGCCCGGGTGATGCTCCTCAACAACGACCCCGAAGGGCGCTGGGTCAACGGCACCATGGCCACGGTGCGCCGGATCCTGCCGGACGCCGAGGAAATCACCGTGGCGCTGCCGGACGGCAGCGAAGAACGGGTGGAGCGGCACCAGTGGGACCTGTTCCGGTTTGAGCTGGAGGACGGCGTGCTGCGTCCCGTCTCGGTGGGGCAGTTCGCACAGCTGCCCGTGCGGCTCGCGTGGGCCATTACCATTCACAAGAGCCAGGGGCTGACCCTGGACCGGGTCGTGTTGGACCTGTCCCGGCCCACCTTTGCCCACGGGCAGCTGTACGTGGCGCTGAGCCGCGTGCGCTCCCTCGATGACCTCGTCTTGACCCGCCCCGTGAAACCGGGTCACATCCGGCTGGACCCGCGGGTGCTGGCGGTGGCCCGCGCCCGCAGGCTGGACGCCCCGCCGGGGTAAGTCACCGGCAGCAGCCGCTGGCAGCCGTTGGCAGCGGTTGGCGACCGTTGGCGACGAGCCGCTGCCGGGTGAGCCGCCAACCGCTGGGCCTTACCGGCGCGGCGAGGTGCGCGGCCCCGCTGCCTACCCCATCTACACCAGCAGCTCCGGCAGGTCGCTACACACTGCGTCGACGCCCAGCTGCCGCAAGCCCGCGATGACGTCGGGGCGCTCTTCGTGCCAGCATACGACACCTTTGCCGGCCCGGTGCACCAGTTCCACGTCGGCCCGGGTCAAGAGCTGATCGGGCCGCGGCCCGGCGTTCTCCCAGCACAAGTGCAGGTAGGTGCCGCCCAGCTCCTCGAGCTCCGCCAAGAGGTGGGCAAGGTCCCGGGGCGGCAGGCCGACGAGCCACGCGGCGGGCAGCTCGGGCGCCAACTGCCGCAGCGTGCGGACGTCCTCCGCCCGGTTGGAGCCCACGATGACCGCGTGGGGCGGGAAGTGCTCCCGGATGGCCGCCACGACGGCCGGGATGGCGGCGCTGTCCTTGATGTCCACGTAGGCGCCGATCGCTTCCTCCCGGCAGAGCGCCAGGGCATCGGCGAAGGTCATGAGGCCCTCGTCCATGGGCTCGCCGGTGCGGGTATTTCGCAGGCGCAACGGGCGCAGCTCCTCCCAGGTGCGGTCGGCGACGCGCCCCCGGCCGGTGGTGACCCGGTCCAGCATCTCGTCGTGGATCACCACAGGCACGCCGTCCCGGGTGATGCGCACGTCCAGTTCCACCATGTCCGCCCCCAGCCGGGCCGCCAGCCGGAAGCCCGAGGCGCTGTTCTCGGTCACGTGGCCTGATGCGCCGCGATGGCCCACCCGCAGCCAGCGCCGCTGCTCCGGCGGGATGAGGCGGGCCAGCTCGACCGTCCACCAGGCGACGCGACCGGGGATGGCCGCTTCGAGAGCCTCCCACGGCAGCAGGTGCTCCCGGCCGATGACAAAGCGCCGCTCGAACCGCCACGCGGGCGTGAACTGGTGCCGCTGGAGGTAGGTGTGGACCAGCCGGTCGGCGACAGGCGTTTTGCAGGTCAGCCGTCCCGCGAACAGGGGCGTCACCCATACCCCACCGCTGCCCGCCAGGCGGCCGCACTGCACGTTGACCATGTCCCGCACGGGCGCGAAGTCGGCGGGCCGGGCCGCCAGGGCGTGCTTGCCCGGCTTCACGTACACCAGCGGATGGGTTCCCTCCAGCGCGACGCCACCGGCGGCACCCAGGCGCAGGTCATGCCACCCGCCGTGCCAGCTGGCTTCCACCCGCACCACTCGTCCGCCTGCGTCCACGTACACCCACACGTGCTCCAGCTCGTACAGGTGCTCGATGTCCCAGTCCCACCAGATGGCGTACTCGACGGCGCAGGCGGCGGGTTCTCCGCCGCCCGCCGCTCCGGCGGTTTCAGGCGCACCACCGGCCGCCAGCTGGATTTCCCGGGGGAACGACGGCGAAGGCCCGCCCCGGCGAAACACCCGGTAGCCCACCACCTCGGGCTCGAAAGGCTCCCGCTCGTCTAAGAGCAGGATGGGGGCGTAGCGGGCCGCGAGCTCCCACTCTTGCGGATCGTGCACGGGCACGGGCCAGGGAGGCGGCAGGAGTGCTGGGGCCGGCTGAGGTGCCGGGGGCGGCTCCGGCGCCTCCAGCATCTCCCTCCGCTCCCGCAACCCGCCGTCCGGGGACGGTCTGCCTGCGGCGTCCTCGACTACGTGGCTCATCAAGCCGCGCCTCCTTCGGTGCCGGTGCCGGCTGCCCGTCCGGCCGTGCCGTCGATGGGCAGCCGCGCTTCGGTCCGGGCGTCAAACACGTGCAGGCGGTCGGGGTCCCACTGCAGCCAGACGCGGTCGCCCACCTTGACGGCGGCGCCGCCGGGCACCAGGGCCCGGATGGGTTGCTGCCCGATGCGCACGTCCACCAGCGTGTCCCGGCCCAAAGGCTCGAGCATGTACACCTGCCCCGCCGGCATGCCGTCCGCCGGCTCCGTGGACAGCCGCACGTCCTCGGGCCGCACGCCCAGCACCACTTCCTTGCTGGACGCCCGCTCCAGGCCCGCCCGGGCCGACGCCGGCAGCGGCACCGTCAGATCCGCGTTGGTCAACTGCGGCGCGCCGGCGCTCGTCCGGTACTCCATGCGCACCAGGTTCATGGGCGGATCGCCGATGAAGGACGCCACAAACAGGTTGACGGGCCGCTCATACAGCTCCATGGGCGTGCTCAGCTGCTCGATGACTCCCGCCCGCATCACCGCTACCCGGTCGGCCATGGTCATGGCTTCGATCTGGTCGTGGGTCACCAGGATGGTGGTGATGCCCAGCTGCCGCTGGAGCCGCTTGATCTCGGTGCGGGTTTCGATGCGCAGGCGGGCGTCCAGGTTGCTCAGGGGCTCATCCAAAAGCAGCAGTTCCGGTTCCTTCACCAACGCCCGGCACAGGGCCACCCGCTGCTGCTGGCCGCCCGAGAGTTGCGACGGTTTCCTCTGCAAATACTCCTCGATCTGCGCGATGCGGGCCACCTCCCGCACCCGCCGGTCGATCTCGTCCCGCCCCACCTTGCGCAGCCGCAGCGGGAACGCGATGTTGTCGTACACGCTCATGTGGGGGTAAAGGGCGTAGCTTTGAAACACCAGCCCCACACCCCGCCCCTTGGGCGGCACATCGTTGACCCGTTCGTCGTCAAAGTAGATGTCGCCGCTGGTGGGCTTGTAGATGCCTGCCAACATGAGCAGGATGGTCGTCTTGCCGCAGCCGCTGGGCCCCAGCAACGCCAGAAGCTCGCCGTTCTGGATCTCCAAGTCGACGCCCTTGACGGCCTGCACCGGTCCAAAGCTCTTGGTCAGCCGCTCTAGACGAATGCGGGCCACGCTCAGCTGCCCCCCTTCGTGCCGCCGATGGTCACTTTCATCAGGTACTTCTGCGTGAACAGGAAGAACAAGAGCACCGGTGCGATGTAAAACAGCGCCGTCGCCGACAACAAGCCATAGTCCAGGAAGCGGAAGTCGCCCACGATGGCGTTGATGTAGCTGGCCAAGGTCCAGGCGTTCTTGTCCTGAATGAACGTGATTACGTAGACGTACTCGGACCAGCCGTAAATGAAGCTGAAGATGGAGATGGACGCGATCCCCGGCATCACCTGGGGCAGCATCACCTTGTACCACGTTTGGATACGAGACGCCCCATCCACCAGCGCCGACATCTCCACGTCCCACGAGATGCCGTCATAAAAGCCTTTCATCACCCAGATCCCCAGGGGCAGCATGAGCGCCGCTTTCACCAGAAACACGCCCGGGATGCTGTTGAGCAGGCCTAGAAACCGCAGCACGTAGTACGTGGCGATGAGGAGCGTGATCCCCGGAAACGCGTGCAGCACCAGGGTGAGCGCGAGAAACGCACTGCGGCCACGGAAGGCCATGCGCGACAGCACGTAGCCCGTCGGCGCGGCCACCGCCACCACGGTGACGGTCATGCCGATGGCCAGCCACAGGGTGTTCCACGTGGTGCGCCACAGGTCAGGGTAGTACTGCGACGGCGGTTGAAACAGAAACCGCCAGTGCTTCGTGGTGAAACCGCTGGGCCACACGCCGAAGGCCAGCTCGGTGCTGAAGGAGTTCAGGATCAGCCAGCCGTAGCCGATGAGCAGCGGCAGCGACACAAGAATGAGAAAGGCGTAGATGGCCACGGTCAGGGCCCGCTCCTGCCGTTGCAGGGCCCGGCCCAAAGCCTTGCGGGCAGCGGCCTGAGAACGGGCGGGGTCAGCCTGCACCGTCCGGGCCATGTCACATCACCTCGATCTTGGGCTCCGCCATCATCTCGCGGAAGCGGAACACCCGCCAGTAGACAATGGATGCAATGGTGCCGATGATCACCAGCACGATGGACAATGCGGCGCCGTATCCGAACTCGTAGTTGGCGAAATACCCCCCAAAGGCCAGGTTGTACGCGTACAGCGACCAGACGGTGGTGGCGAAGTACGGCCCGCCTTGGGTGATGATGAGGATGTACTCATAGGACGTGAGCAAGGACAGCGTCTGGTACGCGGTCACAAACAAGAGCGGCCAGCGGATGAGCGGCAAGGTAATGTAGCGCACCTGTTGCGTCCACGTGGCCCCGTCGGCCAGCGCCGCCCACGTGTAGTCCCGCGGGATGGACTTGATGGCCGAATAGAAGATGACCATGCCGAAGGACGCGCCAATGATGCCGTTGGTGGCCACGACGACGGCCATCGGGTAGTCCGTCACCCAGTTGACGGGGCGGCTGCCCGTGAGGGCCAGCAGGCTGTTGAGCAGGCCGGCCCGGGTCGGGTCCAAAATCCACATCCAGATGATGCCGTAGACGATGGGTGGGGTAAACCGGGGCAACAGCCACAGCGCCTGGAAAATGCGTCCCACCCGGTCCGGCACGTACGACATGACCAGCGCCAGCAGCACCGCCAGCCCCACGTTGAAGAAGGCCAGCGTAAAGAAGGTGTAGACGACGGTGTTCTGCAGGACGCGCGGCAGCAGGAAGTCCTCGAACATGCGCGCGAAGGTGGCGAAACCGACGAAGTTCCACCGCAGCCGGTAGTCCATGTCGGTGAAGCTCATAGCCGCCGTCATCAACGCGGGGACGACGTAGAACACCACCGTGACGGTGAGGGCGGGCAGGAACAGGGCGAAGAGCGCGGTTTTCTGACACCGGGACACGACCAGTTCCCCCCTTCCGGCGGGTTTCTTCCCTGCACCGGGAAACCGGTCCCCCGGGCAGGGAAACGCGCACCTTGGGCCGACACGGCCCAGCACGCTGCGGCCCGGCGGCCGCAGTACATTCGATCAGAGCGCCCCGCGGCCTTGCGGCCGTAAGACGGCAACGGGGAGCCTGCCGCTCCGGCAGGCTCCCCGCTGCGTACTCCGACACTGGTTACCGCACGATCAAGTCATCGCCCAGCTGGGCCCGTAGACGTCGCTCCAGCTCCTGCAGGGCCTGCTCAGGCCGCAGCATACCGGCTTCCACCGCGCCGATGGCCTCATACAGGGCCGTGTTGTAGAAGCCCGTGGCCTCGTGCGCGGGCAGGAAGATCTGGTCCGGCACCAGCGTGGCCGCCATGGACAGGTAGGTGGCGTTGGCGAAGTCCGGGAAGGCGGTCTGGGACCGGCGGATGGCCAGCTTGGCGCCCTGCAGCGAGTGGTTGGTGTTGAGGTCCACGTCGGAAGCGATGGTGATCAACAGGGCCGCCAGGTCCTTATGCCGCGACGCCTCGGTGATCATGTACGCCTGCGGCTGACCCGCCTGGTTGGGCCGGCCGTTCTCGCTGCCCACCGGGATGAGCGTGAAGGCGATGGTGTCAAACAGGTAGTCCTCGCTTACGCCCAGGTCCCGCTGCCACTCGGCCCAGTTCCACATGCCGCCCGTGATCTGGATGCTCGCGCTGCCGTCCACTACCAAGGCACGGTGCACCGTCGGCCACGCCCAGGAGGTCATGCCCACGGGGGTCAGGTCCTCTTCCTGGGTCAGGGTGCGGAAGAAGTTCAGCGTCCGCAGCACCGCCTGCCGGTCCAGCACCAGCTTGCCGGTGGCCGGGTCGACGTACTCGCCGCCGAAGGCCACGACATACTGGAAGAAGTCAGGACCCGCGGTCGGCCGGTGGATGATGGGATACTCGGAGATGCCCGCGTCCCGCAGCTGCTTGCCCAGCTCCACCAGGTCCTGGAGCGTAAACTCCTTCTCCTTCACCCGCCGCGGCAGGTCGGCGATGTCCTCGTCGGTCCAGCCCAGGGCCTTCAGGTGGTCCTTGCGATAGAACACCATGCGGACCTCGATGTCCTGCGGCACGCCCCAGCGCCGGCCGTTGTAGGTCACCGCATCCCACAGGTGCGGGAAGAAGTCCTCGTACGTGCCGTCCCAGTAGCGCTCAATGTACTGGTCCATCGGGATGATCCAGCCCGCGCTGGCCCAGGCGGGGATGTCCAGGTGGCTGGAATTGATGATATCCGGAATCGCGTTGGGGTCGCCGCTCTCAAAGGCGAGAATGGCGCGACGGCGATACGAATCCCACGTCTCGGTCCAGAAGTCCGCCTCCACCTGCACCCGGATGTTGGCGCCGGCGGCTTCCAGGTACTTGTTCAGCCGTTCGGCGGCCAAGACCAGGTTCTCAGCGCGGTAGAAAGCCGGCGTGTCCGGGCCGATGGTCCACGCCCGCAGCGTGATGACTTCCTGCGCATGGGCCACCGGTCCGGCTGCGGCGACGAGCAACAGCGCAAGAACGAGCAACACACTCGAGACGGAGCATCTCGGCGCTCCCACCGTCAACCCACCCTCCTCCTTGTTGTTGCCGTCAAACGAACCGTGACACGTCAATGGCGGCAATGGAGCGGTGCGTCCACCTCCCTCCCGAAGCTAGGAGCACGTTTCCGTCCTGGCCAGGTGTGCCTGGAAGCGCTTTCTTTTTTAGGACGATTCTCTCTTTCGACGCCAAATCCTCTCGCACGCATGGCAGTATTTACTGCAAATTTACTACTCGTTTGGCGTGCCTGCCGTCCACTCGCGGACCAGCTTTTCTTGCCACGACGATTCCGGCCACCCGCCCCTGTCGCGCTCGTGATGGACCTTCCGGAGCCACTCGACGACCGTATCGGCCGGTAACCCCAACTCCCGCAGGGCGCATCCCAACACGGTGCCGGTCCGGCCTCTTCCGCCCAGGCAGTGCACGAGGACGCCGCGCCCGTTGTGCAGCCCGGTCAGGACCGCGGCCACCGCTTTGCCGATGAGCTTCTTCTCCCTCTCCTCATCCTTTGGAAACCCGCCATGCCAAAGGTCCTCCAGCTCCTCGGCGAAGGACACCGCCAGCGGAGCCGGATTGTAGTCGCCCGGGGCCAGCGACACGACGTCGTGAAACCCTGCCGCGTGAACCGCCTCCCACGGGAAACCGGACCTCGGCATCGGCATCCCCGCGAGGGGGGCGGGTTCCGTCAGCACCCAATAGAAGTCATGGGGGATCTTGAGTTCGGGGATGGCTGGGCCCTTTCCAGGCTCAATCAAGTTCATCGCGATACCCCTCCCAGGCTCAGCGCCCTCCACCGCCCACTCGAAGGCAAGACCGGTGAACAGGATGGCCAAAGGTTGTCTGCACACCCGGCCGTACCTCCTCCACGGCTTCGGCCCTGGCGCTCGTAGCGTGCCCGATACCGGCCTCATCCAGTTTTGGGTTCTTGTACTAATCCTAATTATATGACATCAAGGCGGGTGTCATAGGCCCCCTTGCGTGACGCGTCCAAGAAACCGGGAAGTCGTGCGCGTGGTACGCCCCTCGTCCTGCGCCAGCCGAGCGGTCTGCCGCTTCAGCGTCGCGCCGGCAGGAATGCGCAGGTCCGCCACGAAGCAATCTTCCACATATCGCCCTTACCACCCGACGGGGCTGGTCCGGCTCCACAGCTGCCCGCCATCACCAATCCGCAGGGGAATGCCGTCCCCGACGCGGCGCCGCGAGTTCGGCAGAGGATCCGGCGATCTCCAGCGAGCGGGGCTGGTGTGGCCGCGGCCCGCGGGTCGAGGGAGTGAAGGTATCCCGTGACAGCCCCAGACGTTGTGGGAAGCACGCTGGCTAGACACACCTCGGGCACCACCGATGTCGCTGTGGGCGCTGGTGCCGGCGAGATCCTTCTCCACGTCCGGGGCGTCACCAAGACCTATCCCGGCGTGTGGGCGCTGGACGCGGTGGATTTTGACGTGCGCCCCGGCGAGATCCACGGTCTTGTCGGCGAGAACGGCGCGGGCAAGTCCACCTTGGTCCGGATCATCGGCGGGGCCATCGCCCCCGACAGCGGCCAGCTCTTCTGGCGCGGCTCCCCGGTCCAGCTGTCCTCGCCCCACGAGACGCTGCGCCTGGGCATCGGTGTGATGTACCAGGAGCGCAACCTGGTGCCCTTCTTCTCGGGTGCGGAGAACATCCTGCTCGGCCGGGAAGAGGCCCGCTACGGCTTCGTGCGGCGCAAAGAACTGCTGCGCCGCGCCGAGGCCCTGGCGGAGCGGCTCCGGGTGCGGGTCGATCTTCGGCGGCCCGTCTCGGAGCTCTCACCGGGCCAGCAGCAGGTTGTGGAAATCCTGCGGCTGATGGCCTTCGACGGCCAGCTCCTCATCCTGGACGAGCCAACGGCTTCCCTGGGTGCAGCCGAGGCCCGAGAGCTGCTGCGCATCCTGCGGGAGCTGCGGGCACAAGGCGCGGCTATCGTCTACGTGTCCCACCACTTGGATGAAGTGCTCGGCCTCTGCGACCGGGTGACCGTGCTCCGGGACGGCCGCAAGGTGGTGACCGAAGAGGCGTCGCGCCTCACGCGGGCGGACCTCATCCGGCACATGGTGAATCGGTCCATCGACCAGCTCTACCCGAAGCAGGCCATCCCCATCGGCGCCGAGGTCTTCCGGGTGGAGTCCCTGGTCTCCCGCCGGCTGGGCGTCGGCCCCGTCTCGCTGCACGTGCGGCAGGGTGAGATCGTGGGCATGGCCGGCCTGGTGGGGTCAGGGCGGACCGAGTTTGTGGCGGGCCTCTTCACCGGCGAGCGCTGGGACCAGGGGCGGGTCCTGGTGGACGGCAAGCCGGTGCAGATCCGGTCCGTGGACGACGCGGTCCGGGCCGGCATCGTGCTGGTGCCCGAAGGGCGGCACCGCTTCGGGCTTGTGCTGAACCTTAGCGTCCTACAGAACCTGAGCCTGGCCAGCCTGCCGCAGTTCTCGCCCGCGGGCATCATCAACCGCCGGGCGGAGGAGCGCCTGGGCCAGGATCTCGTCGACCGGCTGCGAATCCGGATCACGTCGCTGGGCCAAGCGGTCACCACGCTCAGCGGCGGCAACCAGCAGAAGGTTTCCGTGGGCAAGTGGCTCACCCGCCCCGCGCGGCTGTACATCTTCGACGAGCCCACCCAGGGCATCGACGTGCAGGCCAAGACGGAGATCTACCGCATCATGCAGGACTTGGCGGCCAAGGGCGCAGGCGTCCTTTTTGTGTCGTCGGACCTTCCGGAGCTCTTGGGGATTGCGGACCGCATCGTGGTGATGAACCGCGGCAGCACCGTCGCGGAGTTTGAGCGCGACCGGTTCGACGCCGAAGCCATCCTCGCGGCGGCGATGCACTAGCCCCGCTGGCGGAGGCAAGCCCCTGGCGGTCAAACCGGCAGCCGAGTCGAGCTGAGCCGAGGCCCTGCAACGGCGGAGTTGAGTGCCTTCGTATCGATTTCCGTTGCCAAGCGGAGCGGAGTTGAGGGGAGCTGAGGCCGGTGAGCAAGCCGGGCCTTGTGCGCACGAAGCCAGAGGGGTGGATACCGTGGGATCCGAGAAAGTCATGCTGAATCCGGCGCCCGGCGCAGCGCGCGGGCCGGTCGTCGTCTCGCTGCTTTTGAGCTACGGGACGCTTTTGGCCCTCGCGGCCTTGGTGGTCGTGTTCGCCCTCGCCTCCCCCGGTTTCTTAGCCGTTGGAAACCTGATCAACATCCTGCGCCAGATTTCGCTGTTGGCCATCGCGGCCAATGGGTTCACCCTCGCCCTGATCGTCGGCGAGTTTGACCTGGGTTTCGCCAACGTCGCGAGCTTGGCCGGAGTGCTGGTGGCAGGCCTCATCTTTGGCGGCCACTCGGTGGCCCTGGCCATCGCGGCCGGCCTGCTGGTGGGCCTTGTCTTTGGCCTGTTCAACGGGCTGGTCACCACCCGGCTAGGCGTGAACTCATTGATTACCACCTTGGCCAGCGGCTCCATTGCGCTCGGGCTTGGGTTTCTGTACACCCGCGGCGTCGCCTTCTATGGCGCGATGCCCGCCAACTTCACCTTCCTCGGGCGCGGGACGATCCTGGGCATCCCGGCGCTGGTGGTGGCCATGGTCCTCATCGTGGGCGGCAGCCACGCGTTCATCGCCTACACCCGCCCGGGGCGGTACATCCTGGCCGTGGGCGGCAACCAGCAGGCGGCGCGCCTCGCGGGCATCCGGGTGAACTTCTACCGCACGCTGGGCTTGTGCTTCGCCAGCCTGTCGGGCGCCATCACGGGCATTTTGCTCACGGCCCGCTTGAGCAGCGCCCACCCCACGTCGGCGGCCGAGTTTCTCATGGACGGCATCGCGGCCAGCCTCCTCGGCATGACGCTGCAGGCGGGGCGGCCCAATGTGCTGGGCACCTTCGTCGGGGCGCTGATCATCGGGGTGCTCAACAACGGCTTGACGCTCCTGGGCACGCCGTACTACGTCAATGACATCGCCAAAGGGTTCATCATCATCCTGTCCGTGACCATGGCGTCCGTGCAAGCCATGCGCCGGGCGGGTTGACGCCGGAGGCACTGGCCGGCGGTGCATCTCTCACGCGAAAGGGGGACGGTGACCAGAACCTGGGAAGTGCCGAACACGAGGCCGGCGGCCGAGCCCCGCCGCCACCCGGCGGCCAGACCGCCGGTAGGGAGACGAGCTGAGACCTGCGCCGCCAGGCGCACGAGCTGAGAAGGGAGACGAGCAAGAGATGAGCAAGGCTTTTCGTTTCGTTGTCGTTCTGGCCGTCGCGTTGCTGATCCTGGCGTCCTTCACGGTCGCCGGGCTCGCCCAGCAAATTCACGTCGGTTTCATCGCCACCAACTTCGCCGCGGAATCCCACGCGCGGGTCGCCAACGCCTTTGAGAGCTACGCCCGGGCCATGGGCTGGCGGGTGACGATGCTGGACTCCCGCGGGTCGCCGCAGCTGCAGGCCAACCAAGTGGAAGACCTGGTGCACGCCGGAGTCGACGCGATCGTCATCGCCATGGGCCGGATTCTGGAGATCCGCCCGGCGCTGGAGCTGGTGTTTAAGGCGGGTATCCCGCTCATCACCATCGACTCGGGGTACACGGCCGGCGCCATCGCCGACATCACCACCGACAACTATGTGATGGGCGCCCGGATCGCGTCGTACCTGGCGGACCGCATGAACCACGAGGGCAACATCATCCTGCTCAAGTTCGAGAAACACGAGGGTACCCGCCGGCGCGGCAAGGTGCTGGACGTGGTGCTGTCCGAGAATCCCAACATCACGGTGCTTGAGGAGTATTGGATGAACGCCACGGCCGGCTACATGGAGGACACCCGCCGCGCCATGGAAACCTACGTCCTGCGCCACGGCGACAAGATTGACGCGGTGTGGGCCGCCTTCGACGAGCTGGCTTACGCCGCCGCGGACGTCCTGGAAGCCCACGGGCTGGGCCGGGACAAGGTGATCGTGGTCGGCATCGACGGAAACCCTGAGACGTTCCGGCGCATCCGGGCCGGCTCACCCATCGTGGCCACCGTGGCACAGCCTTTCGAAGAGATGGCCCGCATCGCCGTGGATCTGGTGGACAAGATCGTCGTCCAGGGCATCAGCCCCGCGGAGGCCGCGCCGCGCAAGGTCATCTACGTGGACGCGCCGCTGGTGGACGAAACCAACGTGCCGCCGGAGGGGCAGTGGCCCTGGTAACCCCCATGTTCCTCGGGATTGACCTGGGAACGTCCAGCGTCAAAGGTGTGGCCCTCGGCCTCGGCGGGGAGACCCTCGCCGAGGCCGAGCTTCCCTATGCCGTGTCGTCGCCGCATCCGGGCTGGGCCGAGCACGATGCGGAGACGCAATGGTGGGGCGCGGCGGCGGTGGTCATCCGCCGGCTCCTGGAGCAGTTGCGCGGCAGGTTGGGCCCGGACGCGGCCGGCGCCGTCCATGCCGTGGGCTTAAGCTCCCTCTGCCCCGCCTTCGTACCTGTCGACGCGGGCGGCCGCCCCCTGCGGCCGGCGATCCTGTACGGGATCGACAGCCGGGCGCACCGGGAGATCGAAACGCTCCGGCCCCTCATCGGCGGCGCGACGCTGGAGGCCTCGGGCTCGCCCCTCACCACCCACTCCTTTCTGCCGAAGCTGGTTTGGTTGCGGGAACACGAGCCGGACGTCTACCGGGCGGCTGCCCGGCTGTTCACCGCCAACGGCTACCTGGCCTGGAAACTCACCGGGCGGCACGTCATGGACCGCAAAACGGCCTGCAGCGCCGGGTTGCTGGACCTGGCCACCT
>DATCKT010000357.1:0-4618 GCA_036562195.1 Limnochordales bacterium | reverse complement strand
GAGCCCTTTGAACGGCTGCAGGACAACGAGCCCGGCGAGCAAAAGGGCCTCGGGCTGGGGTTGGCCGTGGTGCGCATGTACGCCCGGGCCCACGGGGGCGACGTCACGGTGGAGGACGCGCCGGGGGGCGGCGCCTGTTTCATCGTGCGGCTGCCCGGCAACCCGGGCGGCTCGCCGACCGCACCATCGGCGCCAGGGACCCGAGCCGTCGCGCCGGCCGCGACCCGGGGGGCCGGAGCCGCGGGTCACCGTGCGACCGGCTCGGCGACCGGCTCTGCGGCCGGCCCCGGGCGCAGCCGCAACGCCCCCGCGCTGCCGCTCCCGGGTAGGCCCACGGCCGAACGGGCCTCGGTGGCCGGCGCCGAGACCCTTTCCCCGCCGGCCGCCGCCGGGGCCAACACGACGGCAGGAGCAGGAGGTGGACCGCCATGACCAAGATCTTGATCGCGGAAGACGACCCATCGGCGCTGCGACTCTTGTCCAAGTTCCTCACGGCCAAAGGCTTCCACACACTGACCGCCGCCGACGGCAGGGAGGCGCTGCACAGCTTTCTGACGCACGACCCCGACCTGGTGCTGCTCGATGTCAACATGCCCCATCTGGACGGCTGGAGCGTGCTCCGGGAGATCCGCAGCTTGAGCTCGGTGCCCGTCATCATGCTCACCATCCGCAACAGCACCGACGACAAAGTACGGGGGCTCACCGAGGGCGCCGACGACTACGTCACCAAGCCCTTCGACTTAAAGGAGATCGACGCCCGCATCCGCGCCGTCATGCGGCGGGCCCGGGGAGGCCAGGAGGGGTTCGTCATCACCGTCGGCCCGCTGGTGGTGGACGACGAGGCCAAGGAGGTGCGCCTGAACGGGCGCACGGTCGCCCTGTCGCCCAAGGAGTACGAGCTTTTGCGCCTGCTCGCGTCGCGGCCGGGCAAGGTGTTCTCGACCCTGGAGATCCTGCAGGTCGTCTGGCCCGAGCGGGTCCACGAAGGTTCAGCGGAGGACGTCAAGAAATACATCTACTTCTTGCGCAACAAGCTGGAGGCCGAAGGCGGAGCCGGCGGCATGATCCAGACGGTGCGGGGATTCGGCTACAAGCTGGTCGCGGACTGACCGGCGGCAAGGTTGCCACGCGTAAGCCGGCGGCGGGTGAAGCGGGCATCAATCGCTGGTCGCCTAGGCAGACCCAGGTCGCCGCGGACGACCCCACGGCCAGACGGCTACAGGCTGGTCGCGCCGCTGCCCGCCGCCAACAGCCCCACGTCCACCCGGGTCAGGCCTTCGGAACGGAACGGGCTGAAGGTGATCCGGCCCAACCCCACCGCGCGGTTGCGCACCGTGATCCCGTCCAGCGCCGTCTTCTCCACCTGCACTTCGAAGCCGCGCTCCCTCAGCAGCTGGGCGAAATCGTTGGCCAGCCGGTCCGCGTCGGCGAACGGCACGTCAACCAGATACGAACCGAGAAAGCGCTGGGACAGCACCTGCAGCCGCAGCACCTTAAAGTGATCCGGGATCGGAAACTCCACGGGGATCACCAGCTGGTGGCCCGCATAGATCCGGTGCACGGAGGTGATGGAGGGGTTGTAGCGGACAATGCGGGGCATCGGCACGCGAAAGCGCGCCGCCAGCCCCGACAGAGTGTCCCCCGGCTGTACCGTGTACAGGAAACGCGGGTGCCGGTCCAGCGTCGCCGCGGAACCACCCAAAAACGCGAGGGTATCCCGGTCCAGCACGCCCGTGGCCGGCAGCCTGTACGCGCGCTGAAACCGCAGCAGCGCCTCGCGCGTGGCCTCGTCATGGACCCCGGTCAACGGCCCGTTGTACATCCCCAGGGCCGCCAGCACCGCTTGCACCTGCCACAGGTCGTCGACATTGGGTTGTTGGCTTGCCTCCGGTTCCGCTGCGGTGACACCCGGCGTGGGAGCGGGCTGCTCCTGGGCCCATGCCCGTTCGACGGCCGGCCAGCCCGGACTGCCCGCCAGGAACACGGTGAGGATCAAGCCCCACACGACACCCGCGCGCCTCATGCCGTCCCCGTGCGGCCTCCTCTCCACGCATTACACCGAGTTTCCGCACGGGGAGTTCGCTTTCCTGCCTCCTTCCACCCCCGGCGGCGGCGCGGGATCGCCCCCCGCTCGATCCCGCCGGCAGCGTCCACGGAATGCTGCCGCTGGCGGTCCGCCGGCGGTCGCGCTGCGCCCGTGCAAGCCCGGGGCGTGCTGCGCGTCATGCCAGGAGAAGCTCAGCGCTGGACGATTTTCTCCCACAGGAACCACAAGACGACGATCAGCCCGATGAGTTCCAGCACGTTCGCGCCTCCTTTCCTTACCCCGTCGTTGCGAGGCCCCTGCACAGCAAGGATATTACGCGGCGGCGGTCAATCCTTCCGACTCCAACTCTTGGCTCAACTGCCGGATGTTGCCAATGGGTGGGTGAGGTGTTGCCCGTCAGGTGTCCATGGAGCGACACGGGGGAGAGCAGGGGAACGGTGCCGGCGACACGAAGCGATCCGCGCCCTGCCGGCAGCCTTCGCCGGCGCGGCATGCGGGGCCGTTTCCGCGGCCGCCCCCGGAGCCGCCTCCTGACGTGGGAGCGGGGGATTTTCGAGCCCAACGGCCAAGCCTCCGCCGCACGGGGGCGGGGCGTCGGCCCAACTCGACGACGGGCAGCGGCCCCATCCGGGCACCGGGCAGGTGCCTGACCGAAGGTGACGCGTGTGACGACATCCATGTGGTGGGACGTGCTTTTCATCTTCGCCCTGCAGGTCGTGTACGTTTCCCTTATGACTCTGCGCTGGATCTTGCTGCTCAAGGGAAACCGCTACCCGGCCGCCGCGCTCAGCGTGCTGGAAGTGATCATCTACGTTTACGCGCTGGGGCTGGTTGTGTCACGGCTGGGCGACTGGCCGCGCCTTTTGGCGTACGCCTTCGGCTACGCGGCGGGGAGCCTCGCGGGTTCCCGGTTGGAAGAGCTCTTGGCCTACGGCTACACCGCGGTGCAAGTGGTGGTCAACACGCCCACCGAGCTGCCCCGGGTGCTGCGGGAGCACGGTTTCGGCGTGACCACGTGGCCGGCCAGCGGCCGGGACGGCCACCGCGAGGTGCTTCTGGTGGTGCTGCGCCGGCGGTGGACGACGGAGCTGTTTCGCCTCATCGAAACCCACGAGCCCGGCGCCTTTACGCTCTTGCTTGAGCCGCGCTCCTTTCGCGGCGGTTTCCTGTCTCGCCGGTTGACGCCCGCACCAGGCCTGACGGGCACACCACCCGCCCCGCGCCCGCCGGCGGCGTAGGGGTTGCCTGCGGCCGGAGACTGGCGCAGCGGGCGGCTCCGCCGGTGCCGCCGCTTAGGACGAGGCGGTCCCGCTCAGCCGACCTTCGGACCCCCGTTGGATTGGGTGACGCCCTTGAGGACCGGCCGCAGGGCGTACAGCAGCGCTGAGCCCGCTGCGATGCCGCCGACGGCCTGGAACAGATTGAGCGGGATGCCGGCCGCAGCGGCCGCGAAACTGCCGGCGAGAACGGCGCCGGCCACGAAGTAGCCGGCCATCATCCACAGGGCCGCGACGGCGAAACCGGCGAACACCTGCGGGGAAAGACCCCGGGACCGGAACGCCTCGTAGGCGAGACGCCCGGCGATCCAGCCCTCGAGTCCCTTGATGACCAAGGTGAAGGGCGCCCACACGGCGTAGCCGGTCAATACGTCAGCCAAGGCCGAGCCGATGCCGCCGGCGGCCAGCCCAACCACGGGGCCAAACAATGCTGCCAGAAGGAAGATGGCCGCGTCGCCCACGTTGGCATAGCCTTGGCCGGCGGGCATGGGGATCTGCACGAACATGGTGGCGATGGCCACCAGCGCCGCACCGACGGCGGCATAGGCCAGTCGTTGCGCTTCGGAAGACGGCATGGCCACCGACTCCTTCGCCGGCCGGGGTCTTGGGATGTTAATCCTAAAACTCTTCGCAGTCTTCGTCGCGTTTCCTGCGCAGCGCGGGCAGGTTTCTCCGCCGGGCGGGGAGGCGTAGAAAGCCGGCGGCGGGCTTGAGGGCCGTGCAGTGGGCTTTCCGGGAACGTGCGTATGTCGACCGGTTTTCCGTCGTCGGTGCCCTGAGCGGGGCGTAGGACATTTGTCCCTTTTTGTGAGGAAGTCCGTAACTCCCGGCGCCGCGCCGGCCTTTGCTAGACTCCGTCTGAGGAGTGAACGCCTTTGTTGATGCGGTACACCACGCGGGTGCTGCTGGTGGCGGCGGTTCTGTTGGCCCTCATGGTCGGATGGCTGGAGGGGGAGCCTCCGCTGCCGGGGATCGAGGTGGCGTCCACCGCCGCGGACGCAAGTCAAGACGAGACCGTCACCGTCGTCATCCGCAACCTGCGCTTCCAACCGGATGAGCTGCGCGTCAAGCCGGGCACCCGCGTCGTGTTCGCCAACGAGGACGACGTGGTGCACAACGTGGTCCACGCCGCGAGCCAGCGGGTCGGGGCCGCTCCGCCCTTGTTCGAGTCGCCGGTGCTGAATCCCGGCGACACGTGGTCGTTCGTGTTCAACGAACCCGGCGAATACCCCATCGTCTGCACCGTCAGCGCGCATCAGCTGATGGGCATGGTCGGCAAGATCATCGTGGCGGA
>DATCKT010000354.1:0-3637 GCA_036562195.1 Limnochordales bacterium | reverse complement strand
TCCGCCAGGCGCACCGGGTCGCCTGAAAACTCCTTGCCCAACAGCACCAGGCCGTTGCCCTTGGCGCCGTTCACGCCGCCGTTGCCGTTGGCCTTGCCGTTGCGCGCCGAAGACGGAGGCACGGGCGGTGCCACGGCCGCCAGGGCCCTGAGGCGCTCCAAATACTCCTGGTAGTCGTCGTCCAGGATCTCGTCCCGGTCGTCGTCGCGCCCATCGGGCGCGTCGCTGCCGCGCCCCTCGGCCATCCCCGCGGGCCAGCCGCCCCAGTCGGCGGATCCCGCCACGGTGAGCTCCTCCGGACCAGGGGCGTCCGGGTCCACCGCCTCCTCCCCACCGCCCGCCCGGGCGGTCTCGCGCCCGGCACGGCCGCTCAGCTGGTCCGTGTCATCCCGGTGCGGGGCGCTGGCCGCGCCCTTGGGCCCCGGGTCGCTCGCCGGCGCGTCGAGGACGCCCTCCCCGGCAGCTTCGCCCGTGAGGGCGGGGGCGAGCACGAGGCGCACCCGCCGCACGCCCGACACCATGGCCCGGAGGCGTTCTTCCACTTCTTGCGCCACGGTGGCGGTGAACACACCGGCCGCGGCCGCGACGTACAGCCGCCATTCGCCGCGCGCGGTGTCCACCTCGATGCGCTCCAGGCGCAGGCTGGTCGGGCCGAGGCCGGCGCGCGCGCAGGAGGCCGCGACCGCATCGAGTAGGGGAGCCGCGTGCCCCGGCTCGATGACACAGATCCCCATCGGTTCACCTCAGGCCAGCACTAGCGAACGGATTTGAGGATTTCCCAGTACATGCGCATCCGCGCCCGGAATCCCCGCCACAGGCCGGCTTTCTCTTCCTTCATCACCTGGGCGAGGCCGGGCAGGGGCACCTTGACCACCCGCAGACCCTGCTTCTCCGCGTAGCGGGACAAGGCCACCTCCACGCCGAACCGGGAGTGCTCCAGATCAGGAATTTGTTCGAGGATTTCCCGGCGGACGGCCCGCTGGCCAGACAGGAAGGGCGCCAGCCGCTGGGCGAGGTCCGTGGCCAGGCGCCCGTGGTCAAATACCCCGACCGACATGTCCGCCGTCCCCTGGACGACGGGCTCCACCAAGTCCTGAATGTGGCTGTTGCGCAAGCCCACCAGATCGGCGTCCAAAAACAGGATGACGGGAGCGTCCGTCTGGCGCACGCCCGCCATCATCGCCCCGCCCTTGCCCACATTCTCGGGCAGCTCCACCACGCGCACCGGAAACCGGCGGGCGACGGCCGCGGTGTTGTCCTCGCAGCCGTCGCACACGACAATGACCTCTTGGACAGCGGTGCTGCGCACCACCCGGCGCAGCACCCGGGCAATGTGCCGGGCCTCGTTGTACGCGGGAATGACAGCGGCCACCTTCACGGCGCCTCAGCTCCCCTTTGCCCGCTCCTCACGCCCGCGGCATGGCCTCCTCAATCCACGCCCGCACGCGGTCGACGGCGGCCGCGATGGGCACCCGCGCTTCGAACTGCCCGTCGCGGCTGCGCAGCTCCACCTGGTCCTCCTCCAGCGACCGGGGACCGATGGTGATGCGCAGCGGAAAGCCCAGCAAGTCGGCGTCCTTGAACTTTACCCCCGCCCGCTCGGCGCGGTCGTCCAACACCACTTCCACGCCGGCTTGCGCCAACGCTTCGTAGAGTTGGTCGGCCGCCTGCCGCTGGCGCTCGTCTTCGTATTTAACCGGCACGATGATGACATGGTACGGCGCGACGCTCACCGGCCAGCGGATGCCGTCCTCGTCGTGATGCTGCTCGATGATGGCCGCCATGGTGCGGCTGATGCCGATGCCGTAGCAGCCCATCACGATGGGCCGCGCCTGCCCCTGCTCGTCCAGGTAGACGGCGCCCAGGGCTTCCGAATACTTGGTGCCCAGCTTGAAGATTTGGCCCACCTCGATGCCCCGGGCCGCCTCCAATCGCCCGCCGCAGCGGGGACACGGCTCGCCTCGGGTGACGGTGCGGATGTCCGCCACCAAATCGGCCCGCCAGTCGCGCCCGGCTTTCACGTGCAGCAAATGGGTGTCGGCCGCATTGGCCCCCGCGATCGCGTCGTGCACGGCCACGGCCCACGGGTCCGCCACGATCCGGACGCCCTTCAAACCCACCGGGCCGGCAAAGCCCACCGGCGCTCCCGTCACCCGCTCCACCACCGCCGGCGACGCCAGCGTCAACGTGGTGGCGCGCAGGGCCCGCTTCAGCTTGACTTCGTTGAGCTCGTGGTCGCCCCGCACGACGGCGGCCACGGGCGCGCCGTCCGCCTCGTAGATCAACGTCTTCAAGACGCGCTCCGCGCTCGCCTGCAAAAAACCGGTGAGCTCGTCCATAGTGCGCACGTTGGGCGTGGCCACGGGCTCCACCGGCGGCACGGCGGCCGGCGCCTCCTGGGCGGGAGGCGGAACAGCCTCGGCCTTCTCGGTGTTGGCAGCGTAATCGCAGCTGGTGCAGTATACCACTGCGGCTTCCCCAGCGTCCGCGAGCACCATGAACTCATGGGTCACATCGCCGCCGATGGCGCCCGAGTCGGCCTCCACCGCCCGGGTGGTCAGGCCCATGCGCTTGAAGGCGCGGGTGTACGCGTCGTACATCTTCCAGTAGCTCTCGTCCAGCCCCGCCTCGTCACGGTCGAAGGAATAGAGGTCCTTCATAATAAACTCCCGCCCGCGCATGACGCCAAAGCGGGGCCGGATCTCGTCCCGGTACTTGTTGGCGATCTGGTAGAGCAAGAGCGGCAGCTGGCGGTACGACTTCACCTCGGCACGGACGAGCGCGGTGATCAGTTCTTCGTGGGTCGGCCCCAGGCAAAACTCCCGCCCGTGCCGGTCCTTGAGGCGGAACATCTCCTCGCCGTACTCATCCCACCGGCCCGTCTCCCGCCACAGCTCGGCGGGCTGCACAATGGGCATGAGCAGTTCCTGGCCGCCCTTGGCATCCATCTCCTCGCGCACGATGTCCATGATCTTGCGCAGCACCCGCCAGGCCAGGGGCAAGTAGGTGTACATCCCCGCCGCGGTTTTGCGCATCATGCCGGCCCGCAACAACAGCCGGTGGCTGGCGATCTCCGCCTCCGCGGGGGTCTCCCGCAAGGTGGGCGCCAGAAGCTGCGACATGCGCATGGGAAATCCTCCTTGCTTTCCCATCCACAAGATTCCCGAGGTTCATGGCGCCGCCTTCGTCACGGGCGCTTCCGTCACGGCGGCAAAAGCCCGCGCCGGGAGCCATCCCTTGGCGGCGTCAGCCAAACAAGCGAGTCAGATCCAAGTACACCACGAAGACCATCAAGAACAACAGGAGCGTCAAGCCGACAAACTGGGCCATCCCCTGGTGCTCCGGCGCCAGCGGCCGGCCGCGCACCGCCTCGATGAGAAGGAACAAGAGCCACCCGCCGTCCAGGACCGGGATGGGCAGCAGGTTGACCAGTCCCAGGTTCACGTTGAGCACGGCCGCGAACAAAAGCAGGTAGCCGATCCCCGACTGGGCCGACTCGCCCACGCCCACCACAATGCCGATGGGCCCGCTCAGGCTGTCCCGCACTTGCTCCACGGGCGTTGCGCCGGTAAGGATGCCAACCAGCCACCGCACCAGGGCGAGCGTCCAATGAACGGTGTCCTGGGCCGCCCGCACC
>DATCKT010000352.1:0-6533 GCA_036562195.1 Limnochordales bacterium | reverse complement strand
TCCGCCATGGAGTGGCCGCGGAAGCGGTAGGTGACCAGTTCTACCAAAGAAGGGCCACCGCCGGAACGGGCCTGCTCCAGGGCAGCCCGCACCGCCGCCTCCACTTCCAGCACCTCGTTGCCGTTGACGCGCCGGCCGGGCATGTTGTAGGCGGCCGCCCGCTTGTACACTTCCGTCACCGCCGACGAGCGTTCGATGGCGGTGCCCATGCCGTACAGGTTGTTGGAAACCACGAACACGATGGGCAGGCGCCACAGGCCGGCCATGTTAAGGGCCTCGTGGAACGCGCCGGTGTTGACCGCCCCGTCCCCAAAGATGCAAAGGACGACCCGGTCGAGGCCCCGGTACTGGTGGGCCAGGGCCATGCCGACGGCCAGCGGGATGTGCCCGCCCACGATGGCGTAGCCGCCCCAGAAGTGGTGCTCAAGGCTCGCCAGGTGCATGGAGCCGCCGCGGCCGCGGGCCACGCCGGTTTCCTTGCCGAACAGCTCCGCCATGACGGCGCGCGGGTCCATGCCGCGGGCCAGGGCGTGGCCGTGGCTGCGGTAGTGGGTGAACACGTCGTCGTCGTGGCGCAGCGCCACCATGGTGCCGACGTTGGCCGGCTCTTCGCCGATGGCCAGGTGCAGGAAACCGCCGATCTTGCCCTGGGTGTAGGCCTCGGCCGCCCGCTCTTCAAAGCGGCGGATCAGCAGCATCTTTCGGTAGAGATCCAAGAGGTGGTCCTTCTCTTTCTGATGCGGAAGCAGGACGGCCTCCTGTCGCTCGTTGGACATGCGATCCCCTCCCTTTCCCGGTCCTGCGCTAGTCTCTATCCCCGAACATTACCATTATACCAGTAGGTGGAATCCGCGCAGGGAACCCGGTTTAGTATACCAGTACGGGGCGTGGGGTCAAGGAGTGCAGCGCCGGACCCGGCCGCGTTCCTCGTCACCCAAAACCTACACCACGTTCCACATCCCGGGCAGGCTTCCCTTTCTGGACAGAATATGTCAAAGAAGTGTGACGCTCTTTGCCCAGCGCGCGGCATGTGATATAATGCGAACGGAAAAGCGATGATGGGGACCCAGTAGCCCTGCGGGAACGCCCACCAGAGAGGGCCGCCGTCGGCTGGAAGCGGCCTGGGCCGCCGCAGCGCGAATTGCCCCCCGGAGCTGCCGGCCGAAACGTCGCGAGCGGCGCTGTGCGCGGACGCGGGAGTAGGCAAGAGGTCGGGTGCGCCCGTTACAGCGCCGAGAGCGGGGAAGCCGGTCGCGGCATCGCCGGCGTCCCAAGCAGAGTGGAACCGCGGGAGAGCTCCCGTCTCTGCGCACGGCGCGAGACGTGGAGCTTTTCGTTTGCAGGAGGGATTCCGTTGGGTCTCTGGCGGGATATCAAGCGGGACATTCAAGCCGCGTTGGAGCGGGACCCGGCGGCCCGCAACTGGCTGGAAGTGGTGCTGGTCTACCCTGGGTTTCACGCGTTGCTCATGCATCGCCTTGCCCACGGGCTGTGGCGCATGCGCCTGTACCTCCTGGCCCGGATCGTGGCGCACATTTCCCGGTTTCTCACAGGGATCGAGATCCACCCCGCCGCCCGGATCGGTCCCGGGTGCTTCATCGACCACGGTATGGGGGTCGTCATCGGCGAAACCGCCGAGATCGGCGAGAATGTGACCTTGTACCAGGGGGTCGTGCTGGGTGGCACGGGCAAGGAACGGGGCAAGCGGCACCCCACCATCGGCAACAATGTGGTGATCGCGACGGGAGCGGCCGTGCTCGGTTCGTTCCGGGTGGGCGACAACGCCCGCATCGGCGCCGGTTCGGTCGTCTTGTCGGAGGTGCCGCCCAACGCCACCGTAGTGGGCATCCCGGGGAGGATCGTGAAGGAGAACGGCCGCCGGGTGGACGTAATCGACCTGGATCACGCCAACCTGCCCGATCCGTTGGAGAAAGTGTTTCGGAACATGCAGCGCCAGATTGACGCCCTGGAGGCCCGGGTCAGGGAGCTGGAGGGGCAGCTCGCGGCCATGAGCGGCGGGTTCGCCGTGACCGCGGCATCCGACGGCGCCCGGGTGGCCGAGGTGCGGGAACAGTGACACAAGGAGCGGCAACATAAGGGGCGGGAGGGAACAGGATGTCCGACGCGCCATCGCCGGCCGCGGCGGAGGCGGCGCCGCAGCAGGGGGAGGCGGCCAAGCCCGCAGGCTGGCTGACGCCGGAGCTGCAACCGGCCCAGATTCGCGTGTACAACACGCTGACGCGCAAGAAGGAGGCCTTTACGCCGGCGAAACCGGGCCATGTGCGCATTTACGCCTGCGGCGTCACGCCGTACGCGGAAGCCCACATCGGCCACGCGCGGCCGGCGCTGTTGTGGTCCGTCATCCGCAAATACCTGCAGTGGCGCGGTTTCCGGGTGACGCTGGTGCAGAACTTCACCGACGTGGACGACAAGATCATCCAGCGGGCCCGCGAGCGCGGGGAAGACCCGCTGCAGCTGTCGGACCGCTACGCCAACCAGTATTTGGCCGCCATGCGCCGCCTGGGGATCGAGGACGCGGACCATTACCCGCGCGTGAGTGAGCACATCCGGGACATCGTAGAGATGATCCGGGTGCTGGAGGAAAAGGGCTTCGCCTACGCCGTGGACGGCGACGTGTTCTTCGACGTGACGCGGTTTCCCGACTACGGTAAGCTCAGCGGCCAGCGGCTGGAAGAGCTCATGGCCGGCACGCGCTTTGAGGCCGACGAGCGGAAGCGCAATCCCATGGACTTTGCCCTGTGGAAGGCGGCCAAGCCGGGGGAGCCGGCGTGGGAGAGCCCCTGGGGGCTGGGCCGTCCGGGCTGGCACATCGAGTGCTCGGCCATGTCCCTCAAGTACCTGGGCAACGGCTTTGACTTCCACGGGGGCGGGATGGATCTGATCTTCCCCCACCACGAGAACGAGATCGCCCAGTCGGAAGCATACACGGGCGAGCCTCCGTTTGTGCGGTTCTGGGTCCACAACGGCCTGGTCAACATGGGCGCCGAAAAGATGTCCAAGTCCTTGGGCAACGTGGTGGACGTGGACGCCCTGCTGGACCGCCATCCCGCGGCGCTCATCCGGTTCCTGCTGCTCAACACCCACTACCGCAGCCCTTTGGAGTTCTCGGACCAAGCGCTGGAGGAGGCCCGCCGGGGCTGGCAGCGGCTCAACGCGGCGGTGGCGGAGCTGGACGACTTCTTGGGCCAACACGGGGGCGACGGGCCCGCAGCCGAGGTGGACCCAAGGGGGCTGGACGAGGCCGGGCGCAAGTACCTGGAGAGCGTCAACGGCGTGCCGCTCCGGTTTGATGCGGCCATGGCCGACGATTTCAACACGCCGGTGGCGCTGGCGGTCTTGTTTGACCTGGCCCGGGAAACCAACGGCTACCGCCAGCGCCTGCTCCAGCGCCGGCAGCCCGTCGGCGGCGCGGAACTGGCCGTGCTGCGGCGGGCCCGCGGGCTGTTCCAGCGCTTCGCCGGGGACATGTTAGGGGTGCTGGACACAAGCGGTGCCGCTGGGATCGGCGCTCAGGCGAGCGGCGCGGAGGCCAAGCTGCTTGAGGGAGTCCTGGCGCTCCTCTTGGAGGTGCGGCAGGAAGCCCGGGCCCGGAAGGACTGGGCCACCGCGGACCGGATCCGGGACCGGCTGCGGGAGCTGGGGATTGTGGTGGAGGACACGCCCGCAGGCAGCCGGTGGAAGCTGGCCGCCTCCGAGCCGGCGGCGGGCGCGGCCGGGCATGGAGCGCAGCAGGCGGGCTGAGGATCACCGCACCGCACCGGTGCTGAGTCGCTGGCTGGCGGGTGTCGTCGCAAGCTGGCGCCGGGGAGGGACCCGTTCCGGCGCCGGCGGTGCAGGCGGCGAGGGCGGCGTCGCGGAGCGCGAGGAGGTCCATCCCGGGTTGGGCTGCGGCCCTGCCCCTCGTCCAAGCCCTGGAGGCGGTGCCGGCGCAAACCCCCGGGCCCCTGCGGGGGAGAGGTCCAGCGGCCACGGCGGGCCCGGCCCTGACGGTGGTGCGGGGCGCCGCCCGCTGCCGCCGCCGCTGCATCTGGCGTATTTGGGCGACGCCGTCTGGGAACTGCACGTGCGCACGCGGCTGGTCGCGGCGGGGCAGGACAAGCTGGCCGACATTCATCGCCAGGCCGTGGATCAGGTGCGGGCAGCCGCGCAAGCGGGGCGCCTGCGGGCCATCGAGGCGCAGTTGACGCCCGAGGAGCGGGAGATGGTGCGGCGGGGCCGCAACGCGAGCCCCCAAGGGCCCCGGAGCGCCGATGCCGCCGCCTACCGCTACAGCACCGGCTTTGAGTGCCTGCTGGGCTATCTGTATTGGACGGGACAGGTGGAACGGCTGCAGGAGCTGCTGGAGTGCATGGGCGGCCAGGACGAGCAGCCGGCCGGGAGAGAGCCATGAGCGAAGGGTTGATTCCCGGGCGCAATCCGGTGCGGGAGGCGCTTTTGGCGGGCAGGCCGGTGGAGCGGCTGCTGGTGGCCAAGGGCGCCGGTGGCGCGCCGCTGGCCGAGATCCTGCGGCTTGCGGCTGAGCAAGGAATCGCGGTGCAGGAAGTGGATCGCCGCCGGCTGGACCGCATGACGGAGGGTGCGGTGCACCAAGGCGTGGTGGCGGTGGCGGCGCCTCGGGCCTATGTGCCCCTGGACGAACTGCTGCGGCGGGCCGAAGAGCGGGGCGAGCCGCCCCTGCTGCTCGTGTTGGATGAGGTGCAGGACCCTCACAACCTGGGTTCTCTGTTGCGTTCCGCCGACGGCGCCGGCGCCCACGGGGTCGTCATCCCCAAGCGGCGGTCGGCAGGACTGACCATGACGGTGGCCCGCACATCGGCCGGCGCGGTGGAGCATGTACCGGTGGCCCAAGTGTCGAACCTGGTCCAAGCCATCCGCGCCCTCAAAGAGCGGGGCCTGTGGGTGGTGGGCGCCGACATGGCCGCGGAGCAAGACCTGTGGGACGCGGACCTGACGGGCCCCATGGCCGTCGTCATCGGGGGCGAGGACAAAGGCCTCGGCCGTCTCGTGCGGGAGTCGTGCGATTTCCTGGTGCGCATCCCCATGCGCGGGCGCGTCAATTCCCTTAACGCCGGGGTCGCCGGTGCGCTGGTATTGTTTGAAATTGCAAGACAAAGGCGCGGCGGAAAGCCCCGTCCAGGCGGCGGTTGATCCCGCAAACCGGGTTGATTATAATAGCGCTAGATTCCAAGGCTTGAGGGCGCTCTTGGGCCGCGGGCCCAGGAGCGCAGGCCGTTATTGCCGCCGCGGGTGGAACTCTGCGACAACCCTGAATGCCCGGCGTGCAGCCAGGGACGGCAACCGGTTTTCATCTATCCGTTTCCGGCGGAGGCGATGCACGTGAGCGCAACAGCGGAGCGATCTTCGTACCACAAGTACGAAGGTCTCGCTGACGAGGTTGTGGTGGAGTTCGCCCGCGAGGGTGACACGCTAGCGCTCGAGTTCCTGATTCACAAGTATCGGAACTTTGTGCGGGCCAAAGCCCGGAGCTACTTTTTAATCGGCGCCGACCGGGAGGACATCATCCAGGAAGGCATGATCGGCCTCTACAAGGCCATCCGGGACTTCCGGGCGGACAAGCTCGCGTCTTTCCGGGCTTTCGCCGAGCTGTGCATCACCCGTCAGATTATCACCGCCATCAAGACCGCGACTCGCCAGAAACACATCCCGCTGAACTCCTACGTTTCCCTCAACAAACCCATCTACGACGAGGAATCCGACCGGACGCTGATGGACGTCATCCACGGCAACAAGGTCAGCGATCCGGAGGAACTGGTCATCAGCCGGGAAGAGTTTCTGGACATCGAGAAGCGCATGAGCGAGTTCCTCAGCGAGCTGGAATGGAAGGTCCTCATGTACTATCTGGAGGGCAAGTCGTACCAGGAGATCGCCGAGGAGCTCAGCCGCCACGTCAAGTCCATCGACAACGCCCTGCAGCGGGTCAAGCGCAAGCTGGAGCGCTACCTGGAGAAGCGGGACAGCGACAATCGGTGGTAACGGTCGCCACCTGCAGGTAAGACCGGACCAGCGTCCAAGGCCGACGGGGACCCTCGCCCGTCGCGAGGAGGCCGAACGGCGCCGGGGCGGTGAGCGGGCTGACGCGTCTTCAGCGCCGCACGGGGCGCGGCACGTCGGCGGCGGAAAGGCGGCTGGACAGCGCAGGCGGCGCGGGGTAAAATCAATCCTGCAGGGATTCGTCGTCCCGGCGCTGGCGGCGACGTGCTGGGGTAGCTCAATGGGCAGAGCAGGGGTTTTGTAAACCTCAGGTTGTGGGTTCGAGTCCCATCCCCAGCTCCATGTTGCCCTTGACCGGCACGGCTGGCGGTGATACAATAAGATTTGCGCTTGCCGTGTGCGGCGCGGTGACAAGTGAATACGTGGAGGGGTTCCCGAGTGGCCAAAGGGAGCAGACTGTAAATCTGCCGGCGCAGCCTTCGCAGGTTCAAATCCTGCCCCCTCCACCAATCGACGCGGGGTGGAGCAACGGTAGCTCGTCGGGCTCATAACCCGAAGGC
>DATCKT010000350.1:0-3074 GCA_036562195.1 Limnochordales bacterium | reverse complement strand
CATTACTTGGTCCATCAGGGGATGTGGCCGCAGCCCCGCGGCTTGCGGCCGCGCCTTTTGCTCTTGCCGCCGAAATCGTACTTCCACCTGCCGCTGCAGTGGCTGAGCTTGGAGCTGCCTCGCGAGACCATCGACCGCAAGCTGCAGGCGCTTTTGTGCTACCGCAGCCAGATGGTGTTCATGCGCCGCTACCTCATGAGCTTCGTGCGCCGCAACGAGCTGTTTGGGCTGTTCCAGCCCATGCGCGTGCCGTGGGTGGAGGACGGCGCCATCCTGGTGGACGGCGAGTCCTACGACTGGGAAGGCATCGACGGGCCCGTGCTGGACCCGCGCCAGCACTCCATCACCCGGCGGATGGGGCGCGGTGCCGACATCCGGGCGGTGGCCGTCTGCCGCGACGGGTACAACCTGTACCTGCGCATGGAGGTGCGCCACCGGGCCGTCAATGACTACCTATACGCCATCAGCTTGCATGGAGTGGGCCGCGTGGGGCGCGGCGAGGAAACCCGGCAGCGGCTGCGCATCGGCCTGCAGGTGCCGGACCGGGTGCGCATCAAGGGCGAGGGCGGCTGGGAACCCACGGGCGACATCGTGGCACGGGCCCGGCGGCACCAGCTGGAGGTCGGCGTCCCCCTTGCCCTGCTGGGCTGGCCCGAGCGGGTGTTCCTGGGGGTCGAAACCCGCTTTCGGGGCCTGGTCGTGGACCGGGTGGCCTGGCAAGTGCTGGATTTCGTCGGGGAGGGGCCGCCGGCGTGATTTACACCGTGGCGAAACGCCGCGATCTGGCGGCCATCGCCCGCCTGTCAGCTGAAGTGTTTGCGGAGCGCCTGGGGCAGGCGGCGACGCGCCCGCCGGAACCCATCCTGATTGAGCAATCGCTGCGCTTGTTCTACGATGCGGATCCGCGCTCGTTTCTCGTGGCCCAGCAAGGCGAGGATATCGTCGGCTATGCGTTTGCGCCCCATCCCCGCTCGGCCCTGTGGCGGGCGGCGGTCATCCGGGGACACGCCCTGCGCTGGCTCTGGTATTGGCCGGGCGGCTGGCGCAAGAGCGGGTTGTCGCCGCTGCGCCTGATGATGTTGGTGCAGGGCCACGGCCAGCTGCTGCCGCCGGCCCTGCGGCGGGGACGCAAGGACGAAGCGCGCGTGCTCGTGGTCGCGGTGCGGCCCGACGCCCGCGGGCGCGGCGTCGGCACCACGCTGATCCGGCATGCCCTGCGGTCGTGGCGCCATCGGGGGGTAAGGCGGGTACGCCTGCCCATTCCCGCCGACGATGCGGTCGCCCGCCGGCTCTTGCTCAAAGCCGGTTTCTACCCGGCGGAACCGGTGCGGGCCCCCAGGGGCTGGCTCGTCATGCTCTGCGACCTCTAGGCGGCCGCACCCGGCTCAGGTCCCGTTCCGCGGCCCGCACGAAGTCCGCTTCCGGCGCGCCGTGCCCGCACAGCCCGCAGCGGATCTCCAGCTCCAGACGACCGTCCTTGGCCAGGGTCTCCCACTCGTCGGTCGCGTACTGCACGGCGCCGGTTTCCGGGTCTTTGCGAATTTCCCGGCCGAGCTTGATCACCTGCAGAAAGTCGCGGCGGTTGTCCCGGCAGACGGGGCACAAATACGGTCGGTCCATGGGCAGCGTCCCTCCCCAGCCGCGGCGGGCCCTGCTGGCTTCGCCCGCGTCCGTTTCCTGTTGCCTTGTCCCTCTTTTGTGTCTAGCGTGCGCCGCCCGCGCGCACCTATGCGCCGGCGCCGGTTGGCCGGCGTTTCGTGTTGCCGGACCGGGACGAGCACCGTCCGGAAGGCCAAAAACGCTTGATCGGCCGCATGCGGGCGGGCATGATGGAAACTGGGTGATGGATCTTGGCCTACCGGATCTTGTTGGTCTGCTCGGGCAACACGTGCCGCAGCCCCATGGCGGGAGCGATCCTGCGGGATCTCTTGGCCGGGCGGGCCGGCGAGTTCATCGTGGAGACGGCGGGCACCTTTGCGGTACCCGGCGAAGAGGCCACCCCCGATGCGGTGGCGGTCATGGCCGAACAGGGGCTGGACTTGAGCGGCCACAAGGCGCAGCGGCTGGACGCGGACATGGTGGCCCAGGCGGATCTCATCCTCACCATGACCCGGGCCCACAAAGAGGCGGTGCTGCGCATGCACCCCCGGGCCGCGGAAAAGACCTTTACGCTGCTGGAGTTTGCCCACAACGACCCGGAAACCGATATCCACGACCCGGTGAACCAGGGGCGGGAGGCCTACCGGCAGACCGCCGCGAGCCTGCGCCGGGCGCTGGCGGCCGTGGTGGACAAGCTCCTTTCGGATCCTTTCCCCAGCTGACGGCGGAGGTCCAGGCCGGCCCAGGCCGGGACCCTATGGGAATGAAGCCATGGTGCGGCGGCCCCGGCCCGCTCCAGTGGGGGCAAGGAGATGGCCGCAGCGTGTCGAACACCCTCCCAGGAGGCGACGGGCATGCGGATCGCCATCGGCAGCGACCACGCGGGTTTCGACCTGAAAACGGAACTCATTCGCTTTCTTGAGGCCGGGGGTCACACGGTGGAGGACATGGGCACGACGGGCCGCGAGTCGTGCGACTACCCCGATTTTGCCCGGGCCGTGGCCGAAGCGGTGGCCCAGGGCCGCCACGAGCGGGGGATTCTCATCTGCGGCACCGGCATCGGCATGTCCATTGCCGCCAACAAGGTGGCGGGTGTACGCGCGGCCTTGTGCGCGGAACCGTTTTCGGCGCGCCTGGCCCGCGAGCACAACGACGCCAACGTGCTCTGCCTGGGGGCCCGGGTGATCGGGCCCGGGCTCGCGCAGGCCATCGTGGCCGCCTTCCTGGAGGGCGAGTTCGAGGGAGGCCGCCACCAGCGCCGGGTGGACAAGATCCGCAGCCTCGAGCAGTAGGGCCGCACGCGGTGCCTGCCTCGGCGACGGGCGGCACCCGACGAACAGGAGGCGAAGGCCGTTGTCGCAGGCAGGCGCCGTACACGTCATCGATCACCCGTTGGTGCAGCACAAGCTGACCATGCTCCGGGATGAGCGCACGGGGCCCAAGGACTTCCGCGATCTGATGGAAGAGGTCGCGAT
>DATCKT010000348.1:0-1590 GCA_036562195.1 Limnochordales bacterium | reverse complement strand
CCCGCCATCGGCAAGCTGGGCGACTTGTTTGGCCGCAAGCCCTTCTACATCGGCGGCTTGGTGCTGTTCATGGCCGCCTCGGTGCTGTCGGGCACGGCGCAAAACTTCTGGTGGCTCGTGGCCGCCCGGATCGTACAGGGTATCGGGATGGGAGCGGTCATGCCCCTGTCCCAGGCCATTATCGGTGACATCGTACCTGCCCGGGAACGGGGCAAATATCAGGGGTTGATCGGCACCGCCTTCGGCATCGCCAGCGTCAGCGGCCCGCCCCTGGGCGGCTGGATTACGGAGCAGTTCTCGTGGCGCTGGCTGTTCTTTGTGAACCTGCCGGTGGGGCTTCTGGCCCTGTGGGTCATCATCCGCCACATGAAGCTGCCCCATGTGCGGCGCGCGGCCCGCATCGACTACGCAGGTTTCGCCACCCTGACCTTGGGGCTGCTGGCGGTGCTCTTGGCCACCACGTGGGGCGGCACCGAGTACCCGTGGGGTTCCGCGCCCGTGCTGGGCCTCTATGCCGCCGGCGCGCTGCTGCTCGGGGTATTCCTGGCAACCCAGCGGCGGTCGCCGGAACCCGTCATCCCGTTGTACCTGTGGCGCAATCCCGTCTTCGCCGCCGCTAGCCTCGCCAGCCTGACCCTGGCCATGACCATGTTTGGCGGCATCGCGTTCATCCCCATGTTCGCGCAAGGGGTGCTCGGGCTGAGCGTGGCCAGCTCCGGCTTCCTCCTGATCCCGCTGGAGCTGGGGTTGATGGTGGTGAGCATCGCCAACGGCTACCTTATCGCCCGTACAGGCCTGTACAAGCCGCAAATGCTGGTGGGCCTGCCCTTGATGGGCCTGGGCGTTTTCCTGCTGAGGGGGCTCGAGCCCGGCGACGGCATGGCCGCGCTCCTCATGCCCATCGCCTTCATCGGTGCCGGCCTCGGCACCTCCCTGCACACCTACATGCTGGTGGTGCAAAACGCCGTCCCGCGCGGCGATCTGGGCGTGGCCACCAGTGCGGTGCAGTTTGCCCGCAACGTGGGCTCGACGGTAGGCGTCGCCCTCGTGGGCACCATCATGAACTCCGCCTTGCGCCAGGCCCTGCCCCGCCATCTGCCCGCGAGCGTGGCCGTGGACGGGCTGCTGCCGGCTGCGGGCAGCGGGACTGGCGGTGTAGCGGCGCTGTTTGAGCCGGCGCGCTTGGCGGCCCTGCCCCCCGAAGCGGTGGCCGGCATCCGCACCGCCCTTTGGGAGGCGTATCAGCCGGTCTTTGGCGCCTTGCTGGCCTTCGTGATGCTTACCCTCGCGGCCACGGTGTTCCTGAAAGCCGTGCCCTTGGAGGCCCGCGCCCCCGGAGGCCAGGTCCAGGAGTCCAGCGGGCGCGCGCCGGCCCGCGCCCAAGACGCGGGGATCGGCCGCCGAACATGACCCGGACGCGACGGCACCGGCTGGCCCCACAGGGCTTACAGCTCCCGCGCGCGGCGCAGCACCCGGGCCCCGTAGCGCCGGTTGATGGCGTCCATGACCTCGGCCACGCGGTCCGCCTTCTCCGGGAAAAGGGACGCCTGCCGGTCCGGCTCCAGCTGCGACACATACACACCCAGAAGG
>DATCKT010000347.1:0-20197 GCA_036562195.1 Limnochordales bacterium | reverse complement strand
GCCTGTATTTCCTCTTCGCCCAGTTGGGGCTGGGCCAACCGGATCACCGCTTGCGCCCCCTACACAGCCACGCCGTTCAAGGACGGCACCGGCTGCCGGTACACCAGGGCTTGCACCCGTTCCACCACTTCCAGCGCCGACAGCCCGTCCTCGGCGCTGACCAAGGGCTGCCGCCCGGTGCGCACGCATTCCAGGAAATGCTGCGTCTGGGCCAAAAGGGGCTCCTCGTCCGGCACGTAGATGCGCTCGCCTACGTTTTCCAGGGTGCTCACCGTTTTGCCGTTGCTTTCATAGTGCACCCGGGTGTCGCGCGACAGCGTGAGGCGGCGATCGATGTAATCCATCTCGATGTAGGCGCCGTCGCAGATGACGGTCATGGTGCGAATCTTTTGCTCGGTGACGCGGCTGGCGGTAAGCGTGGCGATGACGCCGTTGGACAGCGTGGCCATGCAGACGGCGTGGTCGGCGAAGGTCTCCGACTTGATCCGCTGGGCCTTGGCGTCAATGTGCTCGATCTCGGCCTGCAGGAGGTAGCGGACGATGTCGATGTCGTGCACCATCATGTCCTGGATGACGTCCAGGTCCTTGACGCGCGGGTCAAACGGCCCCATGCGCTTGGTTTCCACGGCCACAACCTGGTGGCGCTTGAGCACCCGCGCCAGCTCCCGCACGGCGGGGTTGAACCGCTCAATGTGGCCCACCTGAACGATGAGGCCTTGCCGGCGAGCCAGCTCCACCAAGCGCCGGGCCTCATCCACGGTGCGGCACACCGGTTTCTCCACCAGCACGTGGACGCCCCGCTGTAGGGCCTGCTCCGCCAGGTCGTAGTGGAAGCAGGTGGGTGTGGCGATGGTGACGGCATCCACCCGTTCCAGCAGATCTTCCACCCGGGCGAAGGCTTGTACCTCAAATTTTTGCGCCACGGCGGCGCTGGCTGCGGGGTCGACGTCATAGACGCCCACAAAGTCACACAGATAGTTAAAATGGGCATAGGCCCGTGCGTGGTGGCGGCCCATTCTTCCTACGCCAATCACACCCACTCGTACTTTTTGCATCGATATCCTCCTGTTCGGCCTCGACCTCTCGCCGCGTCTCGTGCGCCAGGCCGCCCGCACATACGACCCAATTATAGCACTTCTGACGCGCTTGTCCCAGGCGTTATGTGAGGACCTGCAGCGAACGCTCATACGGCTGAAAGAGGGTATCGTACAGGTCCATCGCGTGCCGGTCGGTCATCGAACTGAGATAATCGCACACAACCCGCAATCGGTTCTCCGCCGAACCCAATTGTTCCTGCACAGCCCGCGGCAATAATTCGGGGTGCTCAGAAAAAGCGTGAAACAGGCTGCGGAGGATCATCCGGCCCTTGTGCATCATCCGCCGCGTACGGGGGTCGTGATAGACGTGGACGAACAGGTAGTCCTTCAGCGCGGTCAACTGCGCGTAGATGTCCTCCGGGAAACCGGCCACGGGTTCCGGCAGGCGGCGCACGTCGTCGGGCTCCGAAACCCCGTAGGCCTCCAAGCGGCGCAAGGTTTCCTGGGCAGCGGCGCGGATGAGGCGGTCGATGAGGCTGCGCACCCGGAACCGGCGTTCCATCGTCTGCGCGGCCAGGGGCGGATACGGGTACGTCACTTCCACCGCCGGCAGCTCCCGCCAAAGAGCCACGTGGCGCTCCAGGTCCCCTTCCCGCAAAAACCCGAAGGCCAGGGCGTCTTCCAAATCGTGGGTGCAGTAGGCGATCATGTCGGCGAGGCTGGACAGCTGCGCCTCGAGGCCCGGCTGGGGGAACTGGGCGAATTCCGCGGGCACCGGCGGCCTGTCGAAGAAGGTTTCATGGCGGGCGACGCCTTCCCGCACTTCCCACGTCAAGTTGAGGCCCACGTGGCCGGGATAGCGGATCTCCAACTCGTCGATGACCCGCAGCGACTGCAGGTTGTGGTCAAACCCGCCGGCCTCGGCCATCAACTCGTTGAGCTCTTCCTCGCCGCCGTGGCCGAAGGGCGGGTGGCCCAGATCGTGGGCGAGGGAGATGGCTTCCACCAGGTCGGGGTTCGCGCCCACCATACGCGCCAGAGCTGCCCCGATCTGCGCCACCTCCAGCGAATGGGTCAGGCGGGTGCGGTAAAAGTCGCCCTCATGAAACACAAAGACCTGCGTTTTGTACTGCAGGCGGCGAAAGGCAGCCGAGTGAAGGATGCGGTCCCGGTCCCGCTGAAAGGCGGTGCGGGGATCGTCGCCGGACTCCAAATGGCGGCGGCCCCGGCTGGCGCTGGCCGGCGTACCATACGGCGCCAAGCGCGCCGCATCCCACGCCTCTTGCTCCCCCCTGGTGCGCAGCTGCAACGATGGCAAAGGCTCGCGGCCTCCCAATCCGACCCGCCGGCAAGCGAATGCTCTGAGCCCAGTTCGACGCCTCCCCGCAAAGGTCCTGCTAGGAGCAACGGCGTTCCGGCGGAGGATCGTGGGCAATCACGGTGAATCCCTTCGTATCATAAGGATGAAGCACGCCGCCGCCACCCCATACTAACGGCGGACCATCCAGCCCAGGACAGCCGTCGGCACGACAGGACAGCGGTGACACCGAAAGGGGGGGGCCGCGCGGTGCTGGCGCCGGCGCCGGCGAACCGGCAGCCGCCACGGGACGGGGAAGCGGTCTGAACGCCATAAGCAGCAGGTGGAGAGGCCATGGCCGAACGGCCGGTTGTACTGCCATCGCAACGCAAGGACGTCGTCTCCTACGAAGACGACGTATTCGCCTGGATGTATCTGGATCAAATCGACGGGCTGGTGCGCTACGAAGCCTACGTCATCGGCTACGACGACGCGGGCAGGCCCACCACCCTCGAGTTCGTCTTTGAAGAAGGCGCGTTCCCCATTGATCGCTTTCCGCTCGTGCACCAGCTGTGGAACGAGCGTCTTCCCGGGCGCTTCACGTCTGAGGATTGGAACGTGCTGCACCGGTTCTTCGAAGAGCAGGAGAAGGAATTAAAACGCGCCCGCCGCCAGCACTGGACGCACCGGCTGCGGGCGCTGGGCTACGACGTCATCAGCACCCTCTGAATCAATGCTCCCGCACAAATGAGTACGAGCTGAGGCTTCCCGCCGCGCAAGGTCGTCCGACCATCCCGGGCCGCCCAGCCGGGCACAGCCCCTAGCCTTCCATCACGGCGCTGAAGCGCTGCCACACGGCGGGGAAACGCTTCTTCAGGTCCACGGGGCGGAACTGCCGATCGATCCAGGCGTGCTCCGTCTCTCCCTCGGCGGCCAGCCGGTCCGGCTGCCCCTCCACGAACACCTGGTAGCGAAAGGACAGGCGCGTCCGGGTGCAGTGGCTCAACGTGGTTTCCAGGCGTACCGGATCGTCATAGGCCGTGGGCGACACGTACCGGCACCGCGCCTCCAGGACGGGCAAGAGCAGGCCGTCCCGCTCCAGCTGCGCGTAGGGCAGGCCCAGCTCCCGCAGCAGCTCGGTGCGGCCGACGGTAAACCAGTCCAGGTAATTGGCGTAGTACGTGACGCCCATCTGGTCCGTTTCGCCATACCGCACCCGAAACCGGTAAATCCCGCGGATCTCTCGCATCGCTCTCTCGCCGGCACGCCCCCTCCACTTGGTCCCCGCCTCAGCTCAGATGTTGGAGCGGGCGGCCACCGCGGCCGGATGACGGGGCTGTCCGCCGAAGCGGCGGTAGTTCTCGGCGAAGCGCTCCGCCAGCTGCCGCGCCTGCGCGTCGTACGCGTCGGGGTCGGCCCACAGCGCCTTGGGATCCAGGAGCGCCCCCGGCACGCCGGGGCAGCCCGTCGGGATGAGCAGGCCGAAGTACGGCTCCCGCTGCATGGGCACATCGTCCAGATCGCCGTTGAGCGCCGCCCGCACCATGGCCCGGGTGTAACGCAGCTCCACCCGGCGCCCGACGCCGTAGGGCCCGCCCACCCAGCCGGTGTTGACCAGGAAGACCCGCACCCCGTGGCGGGCGATGCGCTCGCCCAGCATCTCGGCGTAGCGCTGGGGCGGCAGCGGCCAGAACGGCTCGCCGAAGGCCGTGGAGAAGGTGGCCTCGGGCGACGTCACGCCCCGCTCGGTGCCCGCCAGCTTGCTGGTGTAGCCGGACAGGAAGTAATACATGGCCTGCTCGGCGTCAAGCCGCGCGATGGGCGGCAGCACGCCGAAGGCGTCCGCGCTCAGGAAGAAGATGGTGCGCGGGTGGCCCGCCACGCCGGTTTCCAACGCGCCGGGAATGTGCTCCAGCGGATACGCCCCGCGGGTGTTCTCCGTCAGCGACCCGTCGTCGTAGTTGGGCTCCCGGGTGACGGGGTCCAGGACCACGTTCTCCAGGATGCTGCCAAAACGCAGCGCTTCCCAGATCTGCGGCTCCGCCTTGCGGGAGAGGCCGATGGTCTTGGCGTAGCAGCCGCCTTCGAAGTTGAACACGCCCTCGTCGGACCAGCCGTGCTCGTCGTCGCCGAGGAGGCGGCGATCCTCGTCGGAGGACAAGGTCGTCTTGCCGGTGCCCGACAGGCCAAAGAACAAGGCCACGTCGCCGTCGGCGCCCACGTTGGCCCCGCAGTGCATGGGCAACACGCCCCGCTCGGGCAGGACGCCGTTCATCACGGTGAAGATGGACTTCTTCAGTTCACCCGCGTACTGGGTGCCCACGATGAGCACCAGCCGCCGGGAGAAGTCGATGCCGATAAACGCCTCCGACCGGGTGCCGTCCCGCTCGGGCACCGCCTGGAAACCGGGCGCGTAAATCAACGACCAGTCGGCAAAGGGACCCTGCTCCGCCGGCTTGCGCAAAAGCAGGTTGCGGGCGAAAGCGTTGTGCCAGGCCAGCTCGGTCACGACCCGCACGCGAATCTGATGCCGCGGCGCCGCACCCGCGGCCCCGTCGAACACGAAGAGCTCCTTGCCGCGCAAGTACTCGGCCACCCGGGACAAGAGGGCGCCGAACACTTCCGGCTCCATGGGCTGGTTGACGGGGCCCCACGCCACATGGCGGTCGGCCCACGGGTCCCGCACCACAAACTTGTCTTTCGGGGACCGGCCGGTGTACTTGCCGGTTTCCGCAACCAGCGCGCCGTTGGCCGCCAGGCGTCCTTCGCCGCGGCGCAGCGCATGCTCGACCAAGACGGGAGTGGCGAGGTTGTAGTGCACCTTGCTGGCCGCGCCCAGGATCCCCGCGACGGTGGTGTCCACGTGTGCCATGTTGAGTTCATCCCTTCGTTGGTGGTCTGCCGGGTTGGCCAGGACTGCGTTCCCAGGCGCCGCGCAAGGCGCGAAAAGCCTTTCTGAAACGGCGCCAGAACCGCATGGGAAAACGCCCAACCCGCGGGCGGGCGTCTTGTATACAGCAAGTGTAGAACGGAGGGAAACCCGTGTCAAGGGTGGATAGTCCTGCCGTAAGCGCTTCCAGCTACGCTTCTTGGGCCAGCACCGCCGGCAGTTCGGCCAAGGTGCAGGTGCGCAGGGACCCCGGTGCGCCCGCTTCCAGCGGCGTCAGATCCTTGGTGCCGTGGCCGGTCAGCACCGCCACCACCGTGTCGTCCGGCCCGAAGAAACCGTCCTGCCGGAGGCGCCGTACCCCCGCCAGCGCGGCGGCGGCGTCGGGCTGGGCGAAAATGCCCACCTCACGGGCCAGCTCCCAGTAGGCCGCCATGATCTCTTCGTCGGTGACGGCGATGAAGTGCAGGGGCGCCCCGGCCCGGGCGGCCCGCAGCAGTCGCCGGCCGCTGGGCGGCGTCGGGTTGGCGATGGCCTTGGCGATGGTGCGCGGCTCGCCCCACGGCGCCGGTGCGTCGGCGCCCTGCGCAAACGCGGTCGCGATCGGTGCACACCCGGCCGCCTGCACGCCGACGAGTCTCGGCACCCGCGCCGCGAGCCCCAGGGCGACGAGTTCTTGAAAGCCCTTCAGCAGCCCCGCCAGATGGCCGCCGGAGCTCACGGGCACCACCACCGCGTCCGGGACCTCCTTGAGCTGGTGCCATAGCTCCAAGGCTAAGGTTTTTTGGCCCTCCACCCGGTAAGGATCGTCCGAGTTGACGAAGGCGATCCCCAGCTCAGGCCCGAGCTCCAGGCTCAACTGGTACAGGCGCCCGTAGTCCCCGTCGACCCCGATGAGCAGCGGGTTGTAGGCGGCGATGGGCGCGAGCTTCGCCCGGGGAATGTGGGCCGGCACCAGCACCACGGCCCGCAGCCCCGCCCGGGCGGCGTAGGCGGCCATCGACGACGCCATGTTGCCCGTGGACACCGTGCCAACGCGGCGAAACCCCAAGGCCCGGGCCCGCTGCACCCCGGCCACGGAGCCCCGGTCCTTGAAGGAACCCGTCGGGTTGGCGCCCTCCACTTTCGCCAAAAGGCGCGGCAGCCCCAGCTTGCGGCCCGTGGTTTCCAGGTGCAACAGCGGCGTGTTGCCCTCGCCCAGCGTGAGCACGGGGGATCCGGGGTCGTCGAGCCCCAATGCCTCCGCCGGCAGGAAATCGGCAAACCGCGCCAACAGCGGCCCGCCGTCCCGGACGCTGCCGCCCCGCGGCGCCGCCACCGCCAGCGGCTCCCCGCACGCCCCACAGCGGGCCTGCCACCGCGCCCCGTCCACCTCCTGGCCGCACCCGGTACAGATCAGCCGCTCCATCGCTCATCCCTCCAGCCGCCCAAGGCGGGATCACGCCTCGGCGCTGTGCGCGAGGCCTGGACTATGCTCCGCCAAGGCGATGCTCAGGTTTCCCAACAGCGCCGACACCGTCGCGTACAGAAACACCCACTGGTAAGTGCCGGTCAGATCAAACAAGAAACCGGCCAGCCAGGGACCCACCGCGCCGCCCATCCCGTGACCCAGCGCCATCGCGCCGAAAATGACGCCGAAGTTGGGCCCGGAGAACTTGGCGGCGGCCAGCGAGGCCATGACGGGCATGCGGGTGCCGAACCCAAGGCCGAAGCACAAAGCGTAGACGATGACGAGGGCGATGTGGGGCCGAAAGCCCATGACCAGCAGGGCCGCGGTGCCCGCCGCGGACAAAAGGGAACTGGCGGTGGCCGATGCGATGTGGCCGTAGCGGTCCGACACCCACCCAAACAGCAGGCGCCCCACGAAGCTTAAAAGCCCCACCGCCGCCACCACCGCCGCCGCGACGGTCGTGGAGAAACCGGCGTCGACGAGGAAGGCCGCCTGGTGGGGCATCACCGAAAAGGAACCGAGGGCGACGAAGAAGAACGCCGCGAACCCAAACCACAAGGCCCGCGTGCCCAGCGCGGCCCGCAACGCCGCCCACGCGCCGCCGGCACGCGGTTTGGCCGCCGTGCCCGGAGCCGCCTCGGGCGGATCCCGCATCAAGACCCCGTTGGGCAAAAGCAGCAAGAACACGATGCCCGCCAGCGCCAACAGCGCCCCGCGCCAGCCGAAGCCGTCGATCAAGGCTTGGGACACGGGCGCCATGGCCATGGCCCCAAGGCCCGCCCCGGAGAACGCGATGGCCGTCACCGTGCCCCGGTGCTCCCGGAACCAGGCCGTCAACACGGCGCCGTGCACCGACCAGCTCAGGGCGGCAAGGCCCGTGGCCGCCAGGCCGCCGTAGGCCAGGTACAGCCCGATGCCGCTTGTGACCCGGGCGGTGGCGGCCAGGCCGGCGGCCAGGGCCAAGACCCCGGCCGCCAGCCACCGGCGGGCACCCAGCATTTGCAGGCCAAAGCCGACCACGGGCCCACCGCCGCCCACCATGAACATGCTGAGGGAGAAGACGCCGGCCGTTGCCGCCCGGGACCAGCCGAAGTCCTCGAGCATGGAGACGTAGAACAAGGGGAAGGCCTGGTGAATGCCCTGGCTCAAGGCGATGTTCAGGAAGGACACCGCGAGCACGCCGTTGGCGATGCGCCGCCGGGTGCGCGCGTCCATGGGCGCCGGCGCGCCGCCCGTGCCGCGGGCCGCGGGAGCGCTCGCGCCCCTCATGGGTGAACGGATGCGTAGTGCTCGGGATCACCCGGCAGCCGGCGCACCCGTCCCTCCCGCTCCAGCTTGAGCAAGTGGCCCAGCACCGTCCGCCGGGCCATCTCCATGACGTTGGGCGGGACGGCGCCTTCGTACAGGGTGGCCGTCAGCGCCGCCACCGTCCGGGGAGCCTGTTGGACGAGGGCCAGGATCTGGGCCTCCCGGTCCAGGCGGCGCCGGATAAGGGCGCGGATGCGCCGCGGCGGGTCGTCCAGCGGCGGCCCGTGTCCCGGAGCGATCACCCGGGCGGGCAGCTCGGCCAGGCGCTCCAGGCTCTCGAGGTAAACCGCCATGTCCCCGTCGGGCGGGCCGACCCACGTGGACCCTTCGCCCACCACGTTGTCGCCGCTGAACAAGATGCCGGGGCCGCGCGCGAACAAGCAGATGTGGTCCGGCGCGTGCCCCGGCGTGTGCAGCACCTCCAGCTGCAAGCGCCCCACCGAGATGACGCTGCCATCCGCCACCGGGCGCCACTCCGCCGCCGTCGCTGCTTTGGCCCCGGCCGGATGAGAGAGCACCGGGCACTGGAACGCCGCTGCCAGCTCCCTAACGGCACCGGCGTGGTCCGGATGGCCGTGCGTCAAGAGAATGCCCAGCACCCGGGGGCGCCCGGCCCGGCGCCACGCTCCCCGCACCAGCTCCACCCCGGCGGCGCCGCCGTGGCCGGCGTCGATGACGAGCGCCTCCCCGGAGTGGGCGGCCAAATACACGTTGGTGGTCGTGGCGGGCAAGAGCGTCGGCGAGGGCACCGGCACCTGCCACACGCCTTGGGCCGCCAGCACCAGGTGGAGGATCTCGGGGCTGTTTTCTTCGTCCACATCGAGCCGGTGCGCCGCCGGATCCGCGAACCGCCGCCACGCCTCGGCCGCGCTGGCACACGTCTCAAGGGTTTGCAGCCAGGTGCGGGTCGGACGCAGCAACAGCATCTGCCCGGCTTGCTCCCGCGCCAGCGCGGTCGCCGGCGCCAGCCACTCGCCCTGGGCCACCTCGCCGTCGGCCGGTTGCGGTTCCAGGCCTCCCGTTACGTCCGCGAGGAAAAACAGCGTGTCGAACCGCCGCGGGGCGGCGGGCGGGGTGACCCACCGGCCCATGTAGGCGAGCCGCTCACCGGCCAGCCGCCACCCGTGCTCGCTCAAGATCTGCGGCAGCGAAGCCTCGTCGGCCAGCAGGCGGCGCCGGGCGGCGGCCAGGGCCTCCCCGTGGGCGGCGGCCCCGTCGGGCAGCCACAGGGCCTTGCCGTCCCCGTCCCGGGCCAGCAAGATGCCGACCTCTTCAAAGAGTTCCCGCAAAGCGGCGGCGACCCAGGCCTCAAGCCCTGCAGGCAGCCCGACCGCGGCCAGCTCCGCGGGGCGCTGGGCCGCCAGTTCCCGGTCTTGGGCGTCCACGGACCCGCCCGGGAACACGTGGTAGCCGGCGGCGAAGCGCAACGACGGGGGCCGGCGCGTCATGTACACCATCATGGGCGCCCGCACCAGGATCACCGACGCAGCCGGCTTGGGTTGGACCACCGCGACCGATTCCGCCATGGCTCCACGCTCCTTCGGGTGCCGCACGCTCCTTCGTGTGCCGGATCCGCCGGCCCGTACGATGGGCGCTGTTCGTGCCTATGCTTTTTTTCTCGACCCCACCGCCCCTGCCTCGCATCGGTGAGCGCCTGGCGGCGATGGCCGCCCGCCCCGCCCAAGCGCTGCCGCAGCGGCCCGGCGCCCCGGTGTTCCCTCCACTTCCGGGGGCCGCGACGCTCCCTCAACGGCCCGGCCCCGCGCTTCCCCGGCCGTCGCCGGACTGCGCTTCCCGCTCCCGCAGGGCACGCCTGAGGATTTTTCCTGACGAACCCTTGGGCAGCTCGGGCAGGAACGTCACCCGCACGGGGACCTTGTAGCCCGCGAGCCGCTCGCGGCAGAAGGCCAGCAGCTCCTCTTGTGTGCAGGCCTTTCCCGCGCGCAGGGCCACGAACGCCGCCGGCACCTGGCCCCAGCGCTCATCGGGCACGCCGACGACGGCCGCCTCGGCCACCGCCGGGTGCGCGAGCAGCACCGCCTCCACCTCGGCCGGGTACACATTTTCGCCGCCGGAGATGATCAGGTCCTCCCGGCGATCGACCACATATAAGTACCCGTCCGGGTCCAGATACCCCAAGTCGCCCGTGCGCAGCCAGCCGCCGACAAGCGCAGCCGCCGTCGCCTCGGGACGGTTCCAGTAGCCCGGCGTGACGGTGGGCCCGGACACGGTAATCTCCCCCACTTCACCCGCCGGGACCTCGTGACCGTCGCGCACGATGCGGACCCGCATGGGAAACAGCGGTTTGCCCGCGGACCCGAGCTTCCGCAGCGCGTCCTCGGGCGCGAGGGTGGCCACTTGGGATGCCGCTTCCGTCAGGCCGTAGGTTTGCAGCACCGGCATGCCCGCGGCGGTGGCCCGCTCCAAAAGGGGAAGCGGCGCCGGCCCCCCGCCCAGGAGCACCGCGCGCAGGTGGGCCGGGTAGCGGGCGCCGCCCCGCTCGTCCAGCATCCGGGCCAGCATGTTGGCCACCGCCGACACGATGGTGACGCCCTGCCGGTCGATGGCCCGGTTGGCCGCGGCGGGGTCGAACCGCCGGTGCAGCACGACGGGAATGCCGTAGATCACGCTGCGCAAAAGAATCGAAAGCCCGCCCACGTGAAACAGGGGCAGGCACGCCAGCCAGCGGTCGCCGGGCATCAAGCCCAGGTTGAGGCAGGACCCGATGGCGCTCCACCAGTGATTGCCGTAGGTGAGCTGCGCCCCCTTGGGCCGGCCCGTCGTACCCGACGTGTAGATGATGCTGTGCACCGCGCCCAAATCCACCCAGTCCCGCAGGGACTGGGCTGCCCCCTCCGGCATGGGCGCGGCCATCGGGGACGACAGCGGCCGTTCCACCACCAGCCGGGCCGGCTCATCGTCCGACGGCAGCCCCACCCGGACGACCCCCGGCAGCTCGCGGGCAATGGCCAGCGCCTTGTCGGCGTGGGCCGCGTCGTGCACCAGCGCGGCCGCACCCACGTCCGCCAGCTGCCAGGCCAGCTCGGCGGGGGCCAGCCGGGTGTTCAGCGGCACCAGCACGGCGCCCACCCGGGGCAGCGCGTGCACCCACACGACGAAGTTGGGGCTGTTCGAAAGGAGCAACGCCACCCGGTCCCCGGCCCGCACTCCCAGCTCCGCCAGCCGCCCGGCCACCTGTTGGGCCAGCGCGTCCAGGTCCCGGAAGGTCCACTGGCCCTCGTCGGCAATGAGCGCCAGGCCGCCAGGGCTCAGGTGCGCCCGGCGGCCCAGCCAATCGGGCAGCCGCGTGTTTCCGGACGTCAGCTCCACAATAGACCCGCCGCCAACAGCAGCCCGAACACGAGGTGCAGGCGCCCGGTGCCCTTGAGGACGGGGTTCAGCGCGAACCCGGTCGCGCCGCCCAGCACCGTGCGCAAAAGGGGTACGGAAACCACAAGCGACAACGCCGGCAGCAGGATGAGGGGACCGCGCAAGCCCGCCACCCACAGCACCAGCGGCACCGCGTACGCCCCCGCCACCAGCAGCGCATATTCCCAGCGGGCGCCCCGGTCGCCCAGGCGCACCGCCATGGTCCGCTTGCCGGCCGCCGCATCCGTGGGGATGTCCCGCAGGTTGTTCACCACGAGAATCGCCGTGACCAAAAAGCCCACCGGCAGCGACACCACAAAGGCCAGCGGGTCCACCGACAAGGCGTGGACGTAGTGGGTCCCCACCACCGCGATGACGCCGAAGAATAAGAAGGCAAAGACGTCGCCCAAGCCGATGTAGGCCAGGGGCCACGGCCCGGCCGTGTACAGCACCCCGGCGGCAATGGACGCAAGCCCCACCACTAGGATGGGCCACCCGCCGCGAAAGACCAGGTACAGCCCGACGAGAAAGGCCAAGCCGAAGCAGACCACGGTGCCCCGGGCCACCTGCTCCGGCGTCAGCAAGCCCGCGTGGGTCACCCGCACCGGCCCCGTGCGGGCCTCGGTGTCCGCGCCCCGTTTGAAGTCGTACAAGTCGTTGGCCAAGTTGGTGCCAATCTGAATCAGAAGCGACGCGACCAGCGCGGCCAGGAAGGCCCCGATGTCGAAGGCGCCTGCCGTGCTCACCGCGCTGGCGCTGCCCACCAGCACCGGCACCACCGCGGCCGGCAACGTGGGGATGCGGGCCGCCATGACCCAGACGGCCACCGGGCCGGGATGGGGATGACCCACCCGTGTGCCCGCCTGCACGCCCCCGTGGGGGCGGGGAGCCACCGCCTTATGGGAACCGAGGGAACTTGGAGAAATCGGGTTGGCGTTTCTCAAGGAACGCATTCTTCCCTTCTTTGGCCTCGTCGGTCAGGTAGAACAACAGCGTCGCGTCGCCGGCGAACTGCTGCAACCCCGCGAGGCCGTCCGTGTCCGCGTTGAACGCGGCCTTCAGAAACCGGATCGCGGTCGGGCTCTTGCTCAAGATCTCCCGCGCCCACTGCACCGCGGTTTCTTCCAGCTTATCGAGGGGCACCACCGCATTGACCAGCCCCATCTCCAGCGCTTCCTGGGCCGTGTACTGGCGGCACAGGAACCAGATTTCCTTCGCCTTCTTGTGCCCGACGAGGCGAGAGAGCAGCCCCACGCCGTAGCCGGCGTCGAAGCTCCCCACCTTAGGCCCCGTCTGCCCGAAGATGGCGTTGTCGGCGGCGATGGTCAGGTCGCAGACCAGGTGCAGCACGTGCCCGCCGCCGATCGCGTACCCCGCCACCATCGCGATGACCGGTTTCGGCAAGTACCGGATCTGCCGCTGCAGGTCCAGCACGTTCAGGCGGGGGACCTGGTCGTCGCCCACGTAGCCCCCGTCGCCCCGCACCTTCTGGTCGCCGCCCGAGCAGAACGCCTCCTTGCCCGCGCCCGTGAGCAGCACGACACCGATGTCACGGTCTTCACGGGCGTCCGCGAAGGCGTCGATCATCTCCATCACCGTCAGCGGCCGAAACGCGTTGCGCACGTGGGGCCGGTTGATGGTGATCTTGGCGATGCCTTCCGCCTTTTCGTAAAGAATGTCGGTGTACGTCTTGGCGGTTTGCCACCGAATGGACATGAGCCTCTCCTCCGCTGCCCGCCGCGGATCGGCGCTCGCCGGCCGCCCGCGGCTCGGGTTGTCGTCATCGTGTCCATGCTGGCGACAGCTGGTCAGCTTGCGACGTGCTTGTCCCAGAACGCCAGCACCCGTTCCAGAAACGCTTCCGGCTTCTCCAAATGCACGTTGTGGCCGGCGCCGGGCACCACCGCCGTCTCCGCGCGGGGGATGCGCGCCGCCATGGCCGCCACCAGCCCCCTGTACTTCTCATCGAGCTCGCCTGCCAAGAGCAGGCACGGCATGGTCAACTCCCCCAGCCGCTCCACCAGCGGCTCCTGGGCCCCCGCGCCCATGCCTCGCAGGCTGTTGGCGAGGCCGATGCTGGTATGCGCCAGCCGCTGGGCCCGCACGGCCGCCCGCACCTCGGGCGGCAGCCGCTGCTGGCTGTCGAAGATCGGCATCCGTTCCCAGCGCTCCGCGAAGGCCGCCACGCCCTCCCGTTCGATGGAGGCCGCCAGGGCCTCGTCCTGCCGGATCCGCTGAGCCCGCTCCACCGGGTCTGCGATGCCCGGGGAAGCCCCCTCCAGCACCAGCGTCAGCACCCGCCCGGGCGCCGCCAGGGCCAGATGCAGCGCCACCCGGCCGCCCATGGAGTAGCCCAGGACGTGGCAGCGCTCCACCTCCAGCGCGTCCAAGAGCGCGAGGAGGTCGGCCACGCACTGCTCCATCCGGTAGCGGGCGGGGTCCTTGGGCGCGTCGGTTTCCCCGTGGCCGATGAGGTCGGGTGCCACCGTGCGAAACCGGCGCGACAGGGTGGGCACGAGGCCATCCCACGCGGCTCCGGTGCCGGTGAAGCCGTGCAGGAGCAGAAGCGGCGGCCCGTCCCCTGCGACCCGCACCCGGTACGTGACGCCGTTGATGGCCAGGCGCATCAGCCGCCCGCACCTCCGGCGGCGCCGGACGCCTGTACCTGTGCCGGCCCGAGCGCGGCCAGGACCGCGTGGAACACCTGCCGGTGCAGCGCGAAATTGCGGGCCCGCTCGGTCACCACCTCGATGACGAAAAGGCCGCGGCCGTTCAAGGATTCCGCCACCGCCGCCCGGAAACCGGCCCATCCATCGGGCCGCACAAACCGCCCGCCGTACATCTCCACCGCCGGGCGGAAATCCAGCCCCGTGGGGGTGCCGAACAAGGTCTCGAAGTGGTCCGGATAGGCGGCCTGCGGCAAGAACGAGAAGATGCCGCCGCCGTCGTTGTTGATGACGATGATGGTGGCGTCCAGGCCATGCAGCTTGGCGGCCAGCAGGCCGTTGAGATCGTGGTAGAACGAAAGGTCGCCCAGCACCAGCACCACGCGGCCGCCTGCCGCCGCGGCCGCGCCGAGGGCCGACGACACGACGCCGTCGATGCCGCTCACGCCGCGGTTGCCCAGCACCCGCAGCCGCCGGGGCACCGCCGGGAAGAAGGCGTCCAGGTCCCGCATGGGCATGCTGTTGCCCACATACAGGATGGCGCCCTCCGGCAGCAGCGCGGCCAGCTCGTGAAAGACGCGGCCTTCGAAGGGCTCGTCCAGGGCCTCCACCTGTGCGGCCAGCGCCGCCCGGGTCCGGCGGTTCAGCTCCTCCCAAAGGCGCAGCCAATCGGCCGAAGCAGCCCCGTCCAGCGCGGCCAGCAGCGACCGGCACAGCGCTTCCGGATCGGCGTACAGCACCCGGCTTGCGGCCAGCACCGGGTCGCGCCATTGGGCGCCCGGGTCCACCACCACCTGCCGCCGCTCGGCGTAGCGATCCAGGTACAAGAGCAGCGGTTTCGAAACCGGGAGCATGCCGACGCGCAGGATGAGGTCGGGCGCCAGCGCCTGCACCACGTGCTCGTCCCGCAGAAACACGTCGTAGGCGTCCACCACGCCTGCGCCGGGCACCGCCGCGGTCCGTAAGCCCGAGAGGGGATCGGCCAGCACGGGCCAGCCCAGGCGTTGGCCCAGGGCCACCAGCGGCCCGGCGGCGCCCGCCGGCGTGTCCGGCCCGCAGACGATCACCCCGCGCGGCGCGGCCCGGAAGGTGTCGACTAACGCCTGCACCGCGGCCGGCGGCAGCGTGCGCTCCCCGGCCACCACGGCCGTGTACGGCTCATTCCCGTCGCGCCCCGTCCACGCGGCCGGGGCGGCGTCCGCGGCGGCGGGCAGCGGCCCGGGCACGGGCACCAGCGGCTCCCGCAGGGGAAAGTTGACGTGTACGGGCCCGGCCGGGACCGTGCGAGCCATTCCCGCTGCCCGGTTGGCGCAGGCCCGGGCGTAGCGCAGCATCGACGTGGTGGCCTCTGGCAAGGCCATGTCCACGAACCACTTCACGTGGCTGCCGTACAGGCGCACCTGGTCGATGGTCTGCAGCGCCCCCACGTCCCGCAGCTCGTGGGGCCGGTCGGCCGTCAACACCACCAGCGGCACGCGGGAGTGATACGCCTCCACCACCGCCGGCAGGAAGTTGGCCGCCGCCGTGCCCGACGTGCACACCAGCGCCACCGGTTCGCCCAGGGTGCGGGCCATGCCCAGCGCGAAAAAGCCCGCCGATCGCTCGTCCACGTGCATAAACACGCGCATGCCGGGATGCTGGGCGCACAGCATGCTGAGGGGGGTCGAACGGGATCCGGGGCAGATGACCACCCGCCGCACCCCGCTGCGCACCAACTCATCCACGAAGGCGCCCACAAAGGCGTGGGTCACATGCTGGGGGTTCATCGGTCTGCCCCTCCCAGGGCGGCCAGCATAGGACGCAGCTTCAGGCACGACTCGGCGAACTCGGCCTCCGGGTCCGAGTCGGCCATGATCCCGCAGCCGGCGTAGAGCCAGGCCTGTTCACCGGCCAGCAGGGCCGAGCGGAGGGCGACGGCAAACTCGCCCTGGCCGCGGCCGTCCACCCAGCCGACGGGCCCCGCATACCAGCCGCGGTCGACGGCCTCCAGCCGGCGGATGAAGGCCAGGGCCTTCGCGGTTGGGTGGCCGCCGATGGCCGGCGTCGGATGGAGCGTTGCGGCCAGATCCAGCACCGTAGCGCCGTTGCGCAGCCGGGCCCGCACCGGGGTGTACAAGTGCTGGACGTTGGCGAACTTGAGCAGCACCGGTTCCGGCGCGGCGGCCACGGAGTTGCACCAGGGCGCGAGGCCTGCCACGATGGCGTCCAGCACCACCTGGTGTTCGTGGCGGTTCTTGGCGCTGCCCAGCAGCGCCGCGCCGAGACGCCGGTCTTCCTCCGGCGTGCGGCCGCGGCCGATGGAGCCGGCCAGGCAGGCGACCTCCACCTGCCCCGCCTCCAGGCGCACCAGGCGCTCCGGCGTCGCACCCAGGAAACACTGATCGCCGTGGGCGACGGCGAAGATGTAGCACTCGGGGTAGTGCTTCTCCAGGTAGCGCAGGGCCGCGCCCGGGGCGAACCCGCCTGCCGCGCTGACCTGCACCGTCCGGGCCAGCACCGCCTTTTCCAACTGGCCGGCCCGGATGGCGTCCACCACCGCGGCCACCGACGCCAGCCACTGTTCCTTGGCCGGCACGTCACGGCGCGTGACGGCACCCGGGCCGGCAACGGCTTCGGCCGGGCCGCAAGCGGTATCGGCAGCTCGGCCGCTACGCGCCCCGTTGGCAGCCCGCGCCGCCGGCGCGGCGTCCCGGGCATCGCCGCTTGGGTGCGCCAGGGCGCCGGCCAGACTGGCCTGCATCCGCTCCAGTTCCGCCTCGGCCACTTGGCGCGCGATCAGGGGGTCCGCGTCCGCCGGGATCTGCGCCTGGACGTGCAGCCAGGCCCGATCGCCCTTCACCTGGTATACGCAGCCGGGGACCCACAGGCGGGCGTCGCCGAAGGCGGCCCAGGGCCCGTCATGGTCGCCCGGGGCGAAGGCAAAGCCGCCCATCAAGACAGGCCCCACCGCCGGGCCGGCGCCGTCCAGCGAACCGGCGGCGCTGTCCAGCAGACCCTCGGCGCCTGGTGCGAGCGTTTCGCTTGCAACCGGATGGGGCTCAGCGGGGCCGCCTTCTCCACCGCCATACAAGCGGACCGCCGTGGAGGCCAGGGCCCGCCACGCGTGCGCGACCTGGGTGAAGCGGTCAACGCCCGTACCGGTCAAGGTCGCCACCGCGCCGATGCCCACCAGGGCTTCCCGGCGGGCGGGCAGGTGCCACAGCACCGCGTCCCGGCCTTGCTGCCGGGCGCACTCGAACACCCGCACCGGATCCCCCACAGGCGCCGGCGCCACCAGGCTGACCAGGCGGGTGCCCGCTTCCGCCGGCGCGGGCGCAGGCGACGATGGGGCGGTGTGAGGCCGGGCCACGACGGCCAGGGACGGCGTCACTGGGTCGCTCCTCCTTGTGGGTTCGCGCCGATGCTCCGCAAAAGCATCGCCCGCAGTTGCGGCAAGGCTTTGTCCAAAGGATCGGGCTGGCCTGTGTAAATCCACCGGGTGACCACCTCGTTGATCGCACCCAACCACGCGTAGGCGGCCAGCTCCGTGTCCAGGGGCGGAATGTCGCCCTCGGCCACGGCCCGATCCAGGTACTTCTTGATCAAGCCGGCAAACCCGGCGTGGAGTTGAAACAGCTTGTCGTTGAACGCGTGGCCCAGCCCATGGGCCTCAATGAGCAGGATCCGGGCCAGGCGGCGGTGCCGGGCGAACTCCGCCAGCACCGTGCGCAGCGCGGCGTCCACCTTGTGGAGGGCGCCCCGCTCCCGCTCGATGGCGTCCTCCACCCGCCGCAGGAGAACCGAGTACATGTGGTCCACGAGGGAAAGAAAGATGCCCTGCTTGTTGGGGAAGAAATGATAGAAAGAGCCCTTGGAAGTGTCCGAGGCCCGCACGATGTCGTCCACCGCGGCGGCGTAGTAGCCCTTCTCGGCAAACACCTCCGCGGCGGCCTGCAGGATGCGGCGTTTCGTTTCAGGCTCCTCGGCGGTGCCCACCCACTCGCCGGCGCCCGTTGGGGTCGGATCCACGCAGCGTTTCACCGTCCTGGACGCGCTCCTCCGGGTCGGCCCCGGCGGCGCGCGGGACCGGCGCGATCGGTTTCCAATGCCCAACAGCGGTGCGCGCCGGCGCTCCGGCACCCGGAGGGTCGCAGCCGCCGGCGAGACTAGACCGACGCGTCGGTCTGTCCTAGACCCAGCATACCGCTGGCCTTGGCGGAAGTCAATCGATGCAAAAACCCCGTCGCCGCGTTGGCCGCGATCCCTGTCAAACCCGGCGCCGGTTTCTCCGAAAGAGCGCGGAGGCGGCAGCAGGCGTGGGAACGAGCGCCGCCGGGCGGGGACGCCGCGGGGAGTGCGAAGTATACACCATACCTGCATAAAACCGCAGGACGTACGCCGCCGTGCGCAGAATCCCAGGTGACATTTACGTAAGAAATGATGGAGGATCTGCTTAATCTCGCCCCGTCGCTTTTTCCGGGCACGGGCACAGGAGGATGTCTGTCCCCATGAACCTGGAGACCGCGATGGAACACCGGTCGAACCCCTTGCACAACGCCCAGCAGCTGCTGCGCCGGGCCGTGGAGCAGCTAGGCCTTGAGCCTTCGGTCTACGAAGTGCTCAAGGAGCCGGAGCGGGTGGTGGTCGTTTCCATCCCCGTGCGGATGGACGACGGCAGCCTGCGCACCTTCATCGGCTACCGTGCGCAGCACACCATGGCCACGGGTCCGGCGAAGGGGGGCATCCGCTTCCACCCCGATGTGACCCTGGACGAAATCAAGGCGCTGTCCATGTGGATGACGTTCAAGTGCGCCGTGGTGCAGCTGCCTTTCGGCGGCGGCAAGGGCGGCGTCGTGTGCAATCCGAAGCAGATGTCCCGGGGTGAGCTGGAGCGGCTGAGCCGGGGCTACATCCGGGCCATCGCCCCGTTCATCGGGCCGGAGCGGGACATTCCCGCCCCCGACGTGTACACCGACTCGCAGGTCATGGCCTGGATGATGGACGAGTACTCCCGCTTGACGGGCAACGACTCGCCAGGGGTCATCACCGGCAAGCCCCTGGTCATCGGCGGCTCGGTGGGCCGCACCGAGGCGACGGCCCTGGGCTGCGTCATCACCATCCGGGAAGCCGCCAACTACCTGGGCATTGACTTGAACGGCGCCACGGCCGTCATCCAAGGCTTCGGCAACGCCGGCAGCATCAGCGCCCGCCTCTTGAACGAATTGGGCGTGCGCGTCATCGCCGTGTCCGACTCCAGCGGCAACGCGTACGATCCCGACGGCCTGGATCCGGTGGAGCTCCTGGCCCACAAGAAGCGCACCGGAAGCGTCCGCGGCTTTCCTGGCAGCCGCGAGGTGCCGCCGGAGGAGTTCCTCACCCTGCCGTGCGACATTCTGGTCCCGGCCGCCCTGGAGAACCAGATCACGGCCGACAACGCGCACAAGATCCAGGCCCGCCTCATCGCGGAAGCCGCCAACGGACCCACGACGCCGGAGGCGGACGCGATCTTGTTTGAGCGGGGCATCACCGTCATCCCCGATATCCTGGCCAGCGCGGGCGGCGTGACGGTGTCCTACTTCGAGTGGGTGCAGAACCTCAACCGCTGGTACTGGGGCGAGGAGAAGGTCAACCGGCGCCTGGAGCGGGCCATGGTGCGGGCGTGCCAGCGGGTGTTCAACCTGGGCCAGCAGCACAAGGTCAACCTGCGGGAAGCCGCGTACATGGCCGCGGTGGAGCGGGTGGCCTCCGCCCTGCGGGCCCGGGGCTCTCTGTGATGGAGCGGCCGGCGTGACGCCGGCGGCAGCTGGTTGTCGTCGGCGGCGCGCCGGCAGTTGCCAGGTGGCGAGTGGCGGCGCCTGGTGCGTGCCCGTCCTGCGAATCCGCAGGCGGACGGGCCGACCGGGCGCCGTTTTCATTGCCGGCGACGGCGCCGTGGGTCCAGCAGGCGGGGCGAGCCGTGGGCAGGGCCGGTGGTGGGGCGCCAGGTCGGCGGTTTGCGACGGGTTGGCGGTGGACGGCGCGGTCAGCGGCCGGCGGTTGAGTCGGCGGTTGTCGTGCTACTCTTCCGCCACGATGATCTTGCCGACCATGCCCATCAGCTGATGCGCGCTGACGGTGCAGACGATGGGGTATTCGCCGGGTTCGTTGAACACGAACGACCACGTGTCGCCGGGATTCAGCACCGGCGACTCGAACAAGGGCGGA
>DATCKT010000326.1:0-9648 GCA_036562195.1 Limnochordales bacterium | reverse complement strand
AGGCCCGTCACCACGTTGACGACGCCCGGAGGAAAGCCCGCTTCCTCCACGAGGCGGGCGAACTCCAAGGTCGTGACCGAAGCGTGTTCCGAAGGTTTGATCACCACGGTGTTGCCGGTGGCCAGGGCGGGGGCCAGCTTGCTGGCCACAAACTGCAGCGGCGAGTTCCATGCCGTGATCGCGGCCACGACCCCCACCGGCTCCCGGAGCGCCACGTCGAAGATCTCATCCCGGTCCAGCGGAATGACCCGCCCCATGATCTTGTCGGCCAAGCCGGCGAAATACAAGAAGGCGCGTGCGACGGCGCGCACCTGCACTGACGTCTCCCGGATGACTTTGCCGTTGTCCCGGGTTTCCAACTGCGCCAGGCGCTCGGCGTCCCGCTCGATGAGGGCCGCCAGCCGGCGCAGGAGCTCGCCCCGGCGGTAGCCGTTCATGCGCGGCCAGGGCCCTTCGGCAAAGGCGCGGGCCGCCGCCCGTACAGCGGCGTCCACGTCCGCCGGGGACGCGTGCGGAATGCGGGCCCACTCTTCGCCCGTGTAGGGGTTGATGGTGGGCAGCGTCAGCCCGCCTTCGGCGTCGCGCCAGGTTCCGTCGATGAACAGCTGGTACTGGGGCTGTGTGGCTTGAGACACCCGGAATCCCTCCCGTTGGCATCACCCGCTGGGCATACGCCGCGCCGGCGTGCCCTGTGCGGTTCACGTTCAAATAGGAGCGAATGTTGTATACGTGAGTGTACCACCAACGCCGGCAGATTCCTGCCGTCGCTATCAACGGATTGCCGCCGGTCGCGGCCTGCGAAAAGACCGTAGGGCATGTAGAAGGTTTTGCATGGGGTGCGCAAGAATCGTACGTTGTATTCTGTGGTATACCCGACGTGAGGGGGCTCGTCCGTTGAATCGCACTGTAGCCCATGAAATCGTGGCGATGCTGGCCGAAGCCGGGGTGGACAAGATTTTCGGCATTCCCGGGGGCGGCGCCACCGCCAACCTGGTGGCGGCGGCGCGCGACCTGGGCGTGGAGTTTGTGCTCACCCAACACGAAACGGCAGCGGTGATCATGGCTGGCATTTATGGCCAGCGCCGGGGCACCGTGGGCGTCGCCGTCTCCGCCATCGGGCCCGGGGTGGCCAACCTGGTCAATGGGGTGGCGCACGCCTACATGGATCGCCTCCCTGTTCTGGTGCTGGCCGACCGCTATCCGGAGCGGGTAAACGCGGTGGCCCTGCGGCAGCGGTTGGATCACATCGCCATGCTGGCGCCCGTCAGCAAGGCCCAGCTGACGTTGCACGAGAACACGTTTCGGCCCACGCTGCGCCGGGCGATGCGTGTGGCGCTGGCGGACCGGCAGGGGCCGGTGTTCATCGACTTCCCCAACAACGTGGCATCCATGACCGTCGAAGCGGCGAGCGCGGGAGAGGGTCCCGTGCGGGTCGCACCGCCGCCGCTCGCGTCCGAACAGACCATGGCCGAAGCAGTCACGCTGTTGGCAAAGGCGCAGCGACCGGTCATCCTTGCGGGCCTGGGCGCCTTGCAGCTGAAGGAAGGCACGCTGGGCCAGCTCGCCGCGCAGCTGCGGGCGCCCGTGTTCGTCTCTCCCAAAGCCAAGGGCGCCATTGCGGCCGATGACCCGTGGTTCGCTGGCATCTTCATGGGCGGCAAGCTGGAGCAGCACATCCTGGACAAAGCCGACCGGCTTCTCCTTGTAGGCTACGACCCTGTGGAGCTGCTGCCGCGGCCATGGCACCTGAAGGCACCCGTCGTCACCGTCGATGTGTTGCCCAACGTGGAGGAGGTGTTCCGGGCTGAACTCGAGGTTACCGGCCATCTCCCCGACAGCGTCCACCGCCTGACCCGTGGCCTGGCGAGCGTCAGCTCCGCATGGACGGCAGACGAAGTGGGGGCCTACCGGCGCATGGGGAGGGAGGCCATCGCCGTAGAAGTGAAGGGGCTCAGCCCCGATGCCGTCATCCAAATCTCCCGGGAACTGGCCCCGCGCGACACCATCCTGACCACCGACGTGGGCGCCAACAAGCTGCTCATCCTGCTGCTGTGGGATGTGTACGCACCCAACGACTACCTGATGTCCAACGGGCTAGGAACCATGGGCTTCGCCGTGCCTGCGGCCATCGCGGCGAAGTTGGCCGAACCCGAGCGCCCAGTGTTGTGCCTGTGCGGGGACTCGGGCTTCCTGATGCGGGTACAGGAACTGCTCACCGCCCGGCGCCAAAACACACCGATTGTCTGGGTGGTGTTCGCAGACCAGGGCCACAGCCTGATCAGCGTCAAGCAGCAGTTGAAGGGCCTGCAGCCCTACGGCACCGACTACCCGGCGCCGGACTACGCCAGCCTGGCCGCCGCCTTTGGCCTGCGCTACGGCCGTGCCCGCACCCCGGAGGAGTTCCGCCAGGTCCTGGCGGAGGCGCTGGCCCGCGCCGATGGGGAAGGCACCCTCATCGAGGCCAATGTCGACACGAGCGGCTACATCCGGCAGTTCGACGCGATCCGCGAACTGTAAGGAAACCTGGAAGCACCCACGAGCCGCGGCGCGTGCCGGGCATACGAGCAAAGGCGGCGGGTTTCCCCGCCGCCTTTGCTCTTTTTTCGCCTCCTCCTCGTCCCATACGGTAAACCGCGGAGGATCACAGACGGGAAAGCCGGCAAGTTCCCCACGGGCGCCCCCGGCGATGTCCCCATCCGTCAGAACGTGTCCAGGCTCACGAGACCGCGCTTCAGGTCCGTCTCTTTGAGGAGCCGGCGGGCCACCAGGTTGCGCAAGGTTTCAGTAGTGCCGCCGCCGACGCTGCCGAAGCGGGCGCCGCGGAAATGGCGCGACACGGCGTACTCGTCCGTGTAGCCGTAGCCGCCGTGGATCTGGATGGCGTCGCTGGTGACCTTGATGGCCATCTCGTTGCAATAGATCTTGGCCAAGGCCGCTTGCATGGGATCGGGGAAGCCGCTGCCGCTCATGCAGGCCCGGTACAGCAGCCCGCGGGCCGCCTCCACTTCCTTGTACATGTCCACCAACTTCCACTGCAGCCCCTGGAAATCGCCGATGGGCCGGCCAAACTGACGCCGCTCCCGCATGTGGCGGATGGATTCTTCCACCGCGCCCTCGGCCAAACCGAGGCAGATGGCGGCGTTCAGGCAGCGCTGCACGTTGAACGCGTTCATGAGCTTCCGGATCCCGTCCCGCTGCAGCACCACATGCTCGGCGGGCACGGCGCACTCTTCAAATCGCACCTCCGACAAATACTCGCCGCCCATGGTGTGGTAGCGGGGTTCGGCGACCAGCCCCGGCGTGCCCCGTTCCACCAGCACGCAGCCGATGCCCTCGCCGCCGGGCACGCCGTTCACCCGGGTAAACACGACAAAAAGATCGGCCACCTCGGCGCGGCTGATCAATGTTTTGACCCCTTGGATTACGGCGGTGTCCCCCTCGATGCGGGTGTTGGTCGTCATGGACGCCACGTCGGTGCCGCTGTCCGGCTCGGTGATGCAGATGGAAAGGATCAGCTCGCCGCGCGCGATCTTGGGCAGGTAGCGCTGCTTGAGCTGTTCCGGCGCAAACGTGGCGATGATGCGGGTCTGCACGCCCACCTCGCCCAGCACCGCCATAGCTGTCACGTAGCACGCCTTGGCGATTTCCTCAAGGACTAAGGCGGTCTCGAGCACGCCCATGCCCATCCCGCCGTACTCCTTGGGCACCGCCATGCCCAACACGCCCAGCTCGGCCAGCTTCTGCAGATTCTCCCGCGGGAAGGAGCCGTCCAGGTATTGCTTGGCCTTGGGGCGGAATTCCCGCTGCGCCAGTTCCCGCACCGTCTCCAGAAGCATCCGTTGCTCGTCGCTCAGCCGAAAGTGCATCCGCCAGTCCTCCTCTGTCTGATCAGTCGCGTCGAGGCCGGCCGGCCCGCTCGCCGGCTTCCCCTCTCCAGCGGGCGGTCAGGGCAGCCACGGCTTCGGGCAGCACCCGGGCATCGGGCCGCGTTTCCAGCTCCGCGATGAGCCGTCCAAAGTGCGCGGCCTCCGGCCCCGTGGCCCCTGCGGCCTGCAGATTGGCCTCAAACTTGGCCCACAAGTCCGCATCGGTAAAGGGATCGTCGGGATGACCACGGGCGTGCTCGACCCGGACCGCCTCTGTGCCCGAGGGCAACCGGACCTCCAGCACACACCCGCCCACGTCGCGGGTCGCACCGTCCCCGTCCATGGCCCGGCAGCGGATCCGCTCGATGAGGGCCGCCACATCGGACCGCGGCGGAATGTCCCGGGCCAACTCCACCGGCGTCACGCGCCCCCGCAGCAACGCCACCGCCACGGTCCAATAGATGCTGAACTGAGCCGGTACCCGCTCTACGGGATAGCGGCGAAACGGCTCGTCGCGCCCCACGATGTCGGCGGCCTGCGCCCCCAGGTGCACGTGGACGGCCTCAATGGGGAGGGTCGTGACGGCCTCGCCGCCCAGGCGCTCCCGTAGGAGCAGCGCCGCCGTGATGGCCGGGTGGGTCAGACGGCAGGTGGGGTAGGGTTTGAAGGACAGCCGGTTCAACTCATACACGGACCCCAAGCCGGCCAGCGCCCGCTCGGGGTCGAAGCTGCCGCCCAGGTACACCCGGGCAAATCCGTCCTCGCCTAGAAACGGCGCCTGCACACCGGCCAGACCCGCCTCGGCCAGCGCGGCGGCGATGACACCGCTTTCAGCGGCGAAGCCGGGCTGCAGGTGCTTCAGGGGCGAGCCTTCCCGCGTCGTCTGGTGGTTGCCGGCCGCGCGGCTGTACACGATGCCCAGCGCCCGGCGCGCCAGGTCCGGATCCCGGGCGGCGACCCATGCCGCCGCGGCCGCGGCGCCAAACCCGCCCAAAAGCGGAGTATAGATCCACCCCGACTCGGCCACGTTGCGGCGGCACGCCACCCCCAGCCGGCACGTGATCTCCAGGCCCAGCGCCACCGCCTCCAGGAACTGACGCCCGGAAACCGGCCCCCAGCGTTCACATGCGGCCATGGCCGCGGGGATGACGCTCGCGCCGGCGTGGAGAACCGCCTCGTCGTGGGTGTCGTCAAACTCCAGCACGTGACCGAAGTAGCCGTTGATCAGGGCCGCTGCGGGCGCGGGCAGGCGGACGCCGCCGGCCACGGACGCCTCAGGCTTCCCACCCCAGCCCGAAAACACGTCCAGCCACGGCTCGCCGCCTGCCAGGGCGTACCCGGCCACAAGGCACCCTACGTAGTCCAGCAGCTCCTTGCGCACCATCGCTTGCGCCTCGGCAGGCATCGCCTCCCAGCGCAGGCTCTCCGCCCACGCGGCGAAGCCTTCCGCCAGCGCGTCCCTCACGGGCTGTCCCCTCCTGCGCCGCGCCCGGTGGCCGCTGGAGACAGCCGCTGGGTGATGGCTTCCACGGCGTCCTGGATGGTGCCAAAGACGTGCACGCCCGCCTCCTCCAGGGCGGCCCGCTTGGCCGCCGCTGTCCCGTGGCGCCCGTGGACCAGGGCCCCGGCGTGGCCCATGGTCACCCCTTCGGGTGCGTGCTGGCCGGCGATGAGGGCAAACACAGGTTTCCGGAAACCATGGCGGCGCAGGGCTGCGGCCAGCTCTTCCTCCTCGTTGCCGCCGATCTCGCCGATGACCAGCACCGCCCGGGTCGCCTCGTCCGCGGCGAAGAAGGGCACCAGGTCGGCGAAGCGGGTGCCCTTGACCATGTCGCCGCCCACGCCGACCCACACCGACTGGCCGATCCCCCGCCGGGCCAGCCGGAAACACACCTCGTACGACAGCGTGCCGCTTTTGGACATGACGCCTAGTGGCCCGGGCAGCAGGGACACGTCGGGCAAGAACCCGATCTTGGCCTCGCCCGGCACCGCGATGCCCGGCGAAGACGGCCCGATCCACACCGCCCCCGCCTCCTTGACCGCCCGGCGCACCCGCAGCACGTCGTGGACCGGGATGCCTTCGGTCACCGACACGATCAGGCGGATCCCTGCGGCCACGGCCTCCAGCACGGCTCCGGCGGCCCGGTCGGGCGGCACCATCACCAGCGACGCCCATGCGCCCGTAGCGGCCACCGCCGCCTCGCAACTGTCGAACACCGGGAACCCGTCCACCTCGGTGACGCCCGGACGGGCGGCGACGCCGCCCACGACCCGGGTGCCGTACCGGCGCATCAGGTTGGCGTGGAGGCGCCCGGTGCGGCCCGTGATGCCCTGCACGATGACGGGCGTGTGCCGGTCAATGCGCAGCACGTCTAGCATGGAGGGTGGGTTCAGCACGGGGACTGCACCCCCTTGGCCAGTGCGGTGGCCATGGCAACGGCCTCGTCCAGATCCGTGGTGAGCACGATCCGGCGCGGGCTGGCCGCCAGCACGGCACGGGCCTCGTCCAGCCCCGTGCCCACCAGGCGCGCCACCACCGGCACCTTCACCTGCGGCACCCGGTCCAGCGCCTCCAGCAACAGCCGGGCAAACTCGCCCAGGTGCGTGACGCCGGCAAAGACGTTGATCAGGACGACGCGCAGGTTGGGCCCGGCGGCGATCCACTCCAGCACCCGGATGAGGCGGCGGGGATCGCCCCTCAGGAGGCCGGTGCGGATGTCGACGAAGTTGCGGGCTTTCAAGCCTTGCGCTTCCAGTTCGTCGACAACCATCATGCCGAGGCCTGCGCCGGTGGAAACCAAGCCGATCTCCCCATCGGGGTGCAAGTCCACGTAGTCAAAGCCCTCCGTCCATTTGATGACGGTTTCCGGGTACGCCCACGGACGCTGCTCCAAGAGCCGTTGCACGGCCGGCTGGCGGGGCAGGGCGTTGTCGTCCACGATCAGCTTGGCGTCGCCAGCTGCCCACCGCCCGTCGGGCCAGATGAACAGGGGGTTGATTTCCAACAGCAGCGCATCCAGTGCCGGAAAGGCCTCGGCAGCCAGCCGGCCCGCCTCCCGCAAGGGCGCGTGCCAGCTTTCCGGAAACGCCCCGGCCAGCTCGTCCACGGCGGCCAGCAGTTCCTCCGGCTCCCCCGTGACGGTCCGAAAGCGGAGCAGTCCCTGCTCCGCCTGCAGCCGCTCCACGTCCACGCCGCCCCCGGCGGAGAGGAGCACCTGTACGCCGCCCGACGCACCATCGACCAAGAGGCCCAGGTACGCCTCCTGGGCCCCGTGCAGCTGCTGCTCGATGCGGCAGGCCCGTACCGGATGGCCGTGTACCCGCCGGCGGGTGAGGCTGCCCACCTGTGCGGCGACCGCTTCCCGGGTCGCCGCCAGCTGGATGGCGCCCGCCTTGCCCCGCCCGCCTACGGGCACTTGCGCTTTGACGACCCAGGGGCCAGGAGGAAGCTCCGTGGCGGCCACCTCCGCCGCCTCCCGCACCAGCACCCCCGGCGGCACGGGAAACCCCCGCGCCGCAAGCAGTTCCTTCGCGTCATGCTCCAACAGAAACATCGACCAACCTCGCTTCTCGGCGCGTGTGTCCTGGCGACCGGCTCCAAAGCGACGCGCTTGGCCACCGGCACCGGCCCAAGGGCAGCCGGCGGCACTTGCAACCGCATCCGAGCGACGGCCCTTGCGGCCCGCGCCGCAACAGTCCTGCGCAATCCGCAGCGTGCGCCGCGGTCATCCCCGCTCCTCCCGCGCCTGCTCACGCCGGAAGGGCCCCCGGTACACCGTGCCGCCGCGGCTCATCAGGGCCTCGTTCACCATGGCCAGCCCGTGGATGGGACCGTCCGTCCCTTGCGCGGCCCGGGCCTTCTGCGCCTCGGGGTCAGCCTTGGCTTTACGTTGGCGGAGCCGGGCCAGGACCCCGGGCGCGTCGGGTGCGGGCACCACCACGACGCCGTCGCCGTCGGCAATGACCGCGTCGCCGGGGAACACCACCACTCCGTCGACGGCCACGGGCACATTCACTTCGCCGGCGCCCGCCGGCGTGCTGCCGGAACGGGGTGTCACCGCCCGCGCCAAGACAGGCAGGCCCAGCGCCGCAAAGTCCGCGGCGTCGCGGACGGCGCCGTCCACGACCACGCCCCGCACACCCCGCCGGGCCAGCTCCACCCCGACGTTGCCGCCCAGCACCGCCCGTTCCCGCACACCGCCGGCGTTGATGACCAAGACGTCGCCGGGGCGGACGATCTCCAGCGCCTTGCGCACCAACAGCCCATCCCCCGGCGTGCAGTACACCGTCACCGCCGGCCCTGCAAAGGCTACCGCGCCGCCGTTCACCGGCCGCAGCCGGCCGCGCATGACATACAGGCCGTGCATCGCGTCGGCCAGATCCGTGGTACTGAACGCCGCGAGCTCCGCCACGACGGCCGCGTCCAGCCGCTCCACTTCCGAAAAGACCCTCAGCCCCACCGTCACCGTCCGTCGACCTCCTGCTTGGCCAGCCCAAAGGACATCACCCGGCGGGCGATGAGCACCAGGAGCACGATGAGCACCACCTGGATCACGCTGAGCACGCTGGCCTTCTGATACTCGCCGCCCTCCAGGTAGTCCCAGATCAAGACCGAAAACGTGGTGGTGCGGGCCGTGTACAGCATGACGGACGCGCTCAGCTCCCGCACCGTGCTGACGAACACCAGGATCCACGTGGCCACGATGGTGGGCTGCAAGAGCGGCAGGGTGATCTTCCACAAGGTGCGCCACTGGTTGGCGCCACAAATAATCGAGCTTTCCTCAAGCTCCGGGTGGATCTGCAACAGACCCGCGTTCAGGTTGCGCATCCCCTGCGGAATGAACTTGGTCACAAAGGCCAACAGCAAAATCCACACCGTCGCGTACAGCGGCGTGCGCACATACACCCAAATGAGGCCGATGGCGAACACAATGCCGGGCACGCCCACCGGCAGGGTCATGATGTAGTCCAGCGCCTGGCGGCCGGGGATGCGCACCCGCAGGATGAGGTACGTAAGCAGGCCCGCAAGCAGGATGACCGCCGTCGGCGCCAGGATGGAAAGGATCGTCGTGTTGCGCAGCGCCGTCCAGGTGAGGCCCTCCTGCATCATGCGGGTCCAGTTGGCCGTGGTGAGCGTGCGGGCGTTGATCATGGGCGTGAAGAAGCGCAAAAACGACCCCAGGACGATGGCCCCCATGGGCAGCGCCACCCCGACCAGCACATACAGCCAGCAGAACGCGGCCGCGAGCCACCGCGCCCGCCCCAGCTCCAGCCGGCGCGCCCGGTACCCCTTGCCCGTGACGGTGATGAACCGCCGCTCGTTGCCCACCGACCACCGGTACAGGTACAGGCCCAGCAGCGTGATGATGAGCAGGATGAGACCCATGGCCGCCGCGAGCTCCCACCGGGACGGGTACAGCCGCACTGCCAGCAGGATGCGGTACGCCAGCGTCTGGATCTGCGCCGGCGCGCCCAGAAGACCCGGAATGCTGAACAGCTCCGCCGCCAGGACAAAAATGAGGACGCTCGCGGACACCAACGCCGGGCGGATCAAAGGCAGCGTGATGGTGCGCACGATGGTCCATCCCCGGGCGCCGTGGATGGCCGCCGCCTCTTCCAGCGCCGGGTCCAGCGAGCGGAACGAGCCGATGGTATACAAGAACGCGTAGGGCACGTAAAAGAGGAACATGACCCACACGATGCCGCCCAGCGAGTAGATGGAGAACAGCGGCTGGTTTCCGCCGGTGATGGCGCGCCAGAGGATGTTGAGAAACCCGGAAAC
>DATCKT010000320.1:0-5959 GCA_036562195.1 Limnochordales bacterium | reverse complement strand
ACAAAGAAGAGCAACGCCGTCAATCCCAGCACAAAGGGGATGGGCACGCCGAGCACCAGCAGCACGAAGAACGCGGCCACGATGACCCAGGTCATGAGCTGTAGCGCTCCTCCCCGGCCACCAACCCCGGTGTCTCGGCTTCGGCGGCCGCGCGCGTGCCCGCCAGGCTCGCCAGTTCATGGACGAGGAAGCGCAGCGCGTGCACGGCCATCACCAGCGCTCCCACCCACACGGCCGCATATGGATACGTCATGGGGATGCCGACCGCGGGCGATCGCTGCCACGCGTTCATCCGAGCGATGAGAAACCCCTCGCGCGCCACCACCAACAAGAGCACCAGCACGAGGCCGTTGGCCAGCACGCCCACCAATGCCCGCCACCGGCCGGGCAGGCGGTCCACCAGCAAGGTCAGGCCGGGATGAAAGCGCAGCCGCAGCGCAATGCCGGCACCCAGCATGGATGCCCACACGAACAAGTACCGGGCGATCTCCTCGGACCACGGCAGGCTGTTTTGGAGCACGTAGCGGAAGAACACCTGCGCGATGAGAATCACGCTCATCCCGGCCACGAGGACCGCCGCCACCCCGCGCGCCAGCCTGTCGAGCCCGTCGCTCAGCTTGCTGATCCAGCGCAACAAATGGGTCACCGCTGTCCCCCCAACCCCGCCAGGCGCATGCTCGCCGCCGACTTGGCCGGTCCGGCGTCGGTCGTCGGTCGCCAAGCGTTCGGCCGCCGTGCCCCGGCCGCGGGTGCCGCCGGCGCCCGCGGCCGGGGCGAGCCCAGCCCGTTACCGGCCGGCGTTCATCACCGCCTGGATCAGGTCCGCGCCCAGCTGGGCCTCGAACTGCTGGTACACGGGCGCCATGGCCGCCTGGAAGGCCGCCTTGTCGGGGTACGTGATCTGCATCCCCAGCCGCTCCAGTTCCGCCACCTGCTCCCGCTCCATGCGGCGGGCCACATCCCGCTGGTAGCGGGACACCTCCCGGGCCACCTCCACCAGCGCCTGCTGCAGGTCCGGCGGCATGGACCGGAAGCGGGCCTCGTTCATGATGATGATGGCCGGGGCGTAGAAGTGCCCGGTCATGGCCAGATGGCGGTTTACCTCATAGATCCGGTGGCTGAGCAGGACCGGCACCGGGTTCTCCTGGCCGTCGATGACGCCCTGCTGTAGCGCCGTGTACACCTCGCCCCAGGACATGGGCGTCGCGCTGGCTCCCATGGTCTGGAAGGAGGCCACGTGGATCGGATTCTCCTGGACCCGGATCTTTAGGCCGCGCACATCCTCCGGGCTGTTGATGGGCCGGCGGCTGTTGGTCAAGTAGCGGAAACCTTGCTCCCACAAGGCCAGCGGCTTGATCCCGACGCGGGCATCCTCGATCATCTGGAGAATCATCTCGCCCACCGGGCCGTCCAGCACCGCGTCCACGTGGTCGTAATCCCGGAAGATGAAGGGCAGGTCCATGACGGCCATCCGGGGCACCCAGTTGGCCAGCACGGCGGTGCCCGTGACGACGATGTCGATGGCGCCCAGCTGGAGCGACTCCACCTGCTCCCGCTCGCCCGCGCCCAGTTGGCCGTCGGAGAACACCGTGACCTGGATGCGCCCGTTGGTCCGCTCCTCGATCAGGCGCTCAAACTCCAGGGCCCCGTAATGGTACGGATGCTCCTGGGCCACCACATGGCTGACGCGCAGGTGGTAGGTCTGCGCGCCCGCCGTCCCGATGACGGCCAGCACCATCGCCGCCGCCAACATCCCTGCCATCAGCACCGACATCCAACCACGCATCATGGCTGCACCCCTTTCTGAGTCTCACATGCGCCGCCCTCATGTGCGCAGCGCAACCGTCTTGAGCTGCGTGTAGGCCAAGAGGCCTTCCATTCCCTTTTCCCGCCCGAAACCGCTGCGCTTGTAGCCGCCGAAGGGCAGCTCGACGCCGCCCCCGGCGCCGTACGAGTTGATGAACACTTGTCCCGCCAGAAGCCGCCGCGCGAGCCGGTGGGCACGGCCCGCGTCCCGGGTCCACACGCCGGCCACCAAGCCGTACTCGGTCCCGTTGGCCAACCGGACCGCCTCATCCTCGCTGTCGAAGGGCAGCACCACCAGCACGGGGCCGAACACTTCCTCGCACGCGATGGTCATGGTGGCCTGCACGTCGGTGAAGAGGGTGGGTGCGAAGAAGTAGCCGCCGGCCAGGGCCGGGTCGGCGGGGATCGTCCCGCCGCACACGAGGGTGGCGCCTTCGCGCCGGGCACCCTCCACGTAGTTCAGGACTCGCTGCCGCTGCTCCCCGGTGATGAGGGGGCCCACGTCGGGGTCGGTGATGCCGGGCCCCAGGCGGGCGCGCTGGAACGCGTCGCGCAGGTAGGCCACAGCCTGATCCAAGATGGAGCGCTCCACCACGAGCCGCGAGCCCGCGGAACACGTCTGCCCGGCGTTCTGCAGAATGGCCCGCACCGTCGTGCTGAACGCCCGTTCCAGGTCCGCGTCGGCGAAGACGACTTGGGGCGACTTGCCCCCGAGCTCCATGGTCACCGGCGTGATGCGCCGGGCGGCGGCCTGCATCACGCGGGTGCCCGTGGCCACGGAACCGATGAACGTCAGGTGGTCAATGCCAGGGTGTCCCGCGAGGTGGGCGCCGGCGTCGGAGCCAAAGCCCGGCACCACGTTGAGCACCCCCGGCGGCAAGCCGCATTCCAGGGCCAGGCGCGCCACCGCCACGGCCGTGACGGGCGCCTGTTCGGCCGGTTTCAGCACCACGGTGTTGCCCGCGGCCAGCGCGGCCCCCACGCAGCGGCCCACCATCTGCAACGGATAGTTCCACGGGATGATGATGCCGCACACGCCCCACGGCTCCCGGAGCGTGTACGCCAGGTGATCGTTGTCCAGCGGGATCGTCTGGCCGAACGCTTTGTCCGCCGCACCGGCGTAAAACTCAAAGTACCTGGCCGCCACGCGCGCGTCGGCCCGGGCCTGTGACAGGGGCTTGCCGGTGTCCAGCGTCTCCAGCACCGCGAGTTCCTCGGCGCGCGCCGCCACCGCCTCCGCCAGCCGGGCCAGGACGCGCCCCCGATCCGCCGGCGGGACGCGGCTCCACGTCTCTTCATACGCGCGGCGCGCGGCCGCCACGGCCCGGTCCACGTCGGCCTCCCGGGCGCGGGCGACGGGCGCGAGCGTCTGCCCGTTGGCCGGGTTGATGGTCGCGAACGTCTCGCCGTCCCTCGCTGGCTCTTCGCGCCCGTCGATGATCAGCGGCACCCATGATGGAATCTGGCTGTCCGGCACCCCATGCAAGCCCGGACTTGCCGCACCGGCGGACCCGTCACCGCCCGCCACTGGACGATCCGCCGGCGCCGGGCGGTCCGCCGGCTGCGCGGCCGAGCCTAGAGCCCGCGCCCCGGCCGTTGGACTCCGCATCCCTGGCTCAGACATGGCGACCACCGTCCACGCTGATGACAGCTCCGATCACCGCGGCCGCCTCGTCCGAGGCCAGGTAGGCGGCCGCCGCCGCGATCTCCTCGGGCCGGATGAAGCGGCCCAGCGGCACTGAATCGATAAAGGCCTTGCGGCCCGCCTCGGAACCGGGTTCGGCCATGAACGAGGGCAGCATGGGCGTGTCGGCGGGGCCTGGGGCGATGCAGTTGACGCGGATGCCCGTCGTGGCCAATTCTAAGGCGACCGCCTTGGTCAGGCCGATGACCGCCGCCTTGCTGGCACAGTAGGCGTTGAGACCCGGCCGCGGCCGCAGGGCGGCCACCGACGCGATGTTGATGATGCTGCCGCCGCCGTTGGCTTTCATCAGCGGCACCGCGAGCTTAATACCCAGGAAGACGCCTTTGACGTTCACGGCCATGATGCGGTCCCAGTCGGCGGTGCTCAACGCTTCCACCGGCGTCGGCCGCTGCGGCACGGCCGCGTTGTTGACCAAAACGTCCAGCCGCCCCCACCGGTCTCGCACCTGTCGGAACGCCGCCTCCATCTGCTCTTCGTCGCTCACGTCCGCCGCCAGGACCGCCCCGTGCTGGCCCCCGCCCAGCTCCGCAAGGACGTCCGCGGCCGTCGCCGCATCGCGATCCAGCAACCCGACCCAGTAGCCGTCCTTGACGAAACGCTGGGTGATGGCTCGTCCGAAGCCTGATGCCGCGCCCGTCACGACGGCCACGCGCCGGCGCCCATCCTGGCCCATGCCCCATCATCCTCACCGCACAGCCAAAATGGCCAAGTAGGTTCGACGATGATCTTACTCTTGCGCTTGCGCGACTCCTGCCGTTTCGGCTGCGAAGTATTTATATGTCGGAAATGCTTACAACCGCGAACGGCATTGCCAGGGAAATGCGGCGCCACGGGAAAAGGAGAATTGCCCCAGGCTCAGAACAATTCTTAGCGGGGGACAAGGGGTCGGTTCCCGATCCATGTCAACACGTTTCGATTGGGAGGTGCCGCGCGTTGCCGGGGAATGGCCGCCGCGGGATGTCGCCGTTTTGGATCGCGTTGCTCATCGGCGTATGCCTGCCGGCGGTCCTGCCCCAGCTCGCCCACGGCTCCAGCGGGGAAACGGCCGGGTCTTCGGCCGCGGCCCCCATCACCGCCACGCCCGGCTACACGATCACGATCCCACCCGATCCCGGACAACCTGTCGAAATCGTCCTCACCATCGCCTCGCCGCCGCCCCGGCTCGAACTGTTTTTCGATCCGGCCGGTCGCAGCGGCGGGCAGCAACGGCTGGAAGCCATCAGCGCCCACCGCGGCGACGGCACCGTCCTTCCGGTGGAACGGCTGGCCAACGGCGGCTTTCGCGTCGACACCCAAGGCGCTGCCGCCGTCACCGTGACCTACCGCCTGAACCTGTCGCCCTCCCTCTGGAGTCCCGCCACCTGGCCCGGTCGAGAACTGGCGTCCGTGCGCGGAGACGATGTGGTGTGGCTTGTCGGGCGTGACACTCTCCTCCACGTGGCGGGTGCGGACCAGCGCCCCAAGGAAGTGCGCTTGCACCTCCCCGCCGGATGGCGGGCGTATCAAGGCGGCGTGGGTCTGGTAGATGTGCAGCGACCCCTGTCTGTGGCCAGCGGCGAGGAGCCGCTGCTTCTTCTGGGACGTTTCGAAATCAGTCGCTACCCCGTGCCCGGCGGCCAGCTGACCCTGGTGGTGTCCGCCAACCCGCCGTGGGAGCCCGGTCAGCTGGCCTGGTCCGTCCAGGTCGTCCTGGAACGTCTGATGTCCAAGGGAATTCGCGTGTCGCCCGCCGACCTCACCTTGGTGGTGCTGCGCTACCCCGGCGCCCTGCGCCTCAACCCGCTCATCGGCAGCCAACTGGCGGGTGGGCACACCATCGTCCATTGGGTCGGCACGGGCACCCTTACGTGGTGGCGCAAGCATGCGGCCCGGGACGTGGTGGCCTGGGCTCTGGAGCGCACACTGCGACTGGCGCCCGACGCCCGCTGGCTCCAGGCGGGAATGGCGGAATACGGCGCGTTGACCCTCCTGTTCGACACCGGCCTGCTCACCGTGGACGACATGTACCAGAGCCTGCGGGCGCTGCACTCCAATGGCCTGCACTACTCAGGCCCCGCGTGGCCGTCGGTGGTGGCTGCGGCGCTGGAGTCGCCCCCCTCGCACGCCGGAGAGCGAGTGCTGGCCTTCCGCGCACCGCTGGTGACCATGCTCCTGGACCTGCAGCTCCACGCCGCCTCGGGCGGCACCGCCGACGTTTTCGACCTGTGGGCCCGCCTGGTCGCTGCCCAGCAGGAGGGACCGCCCGTCACCCTGTTCACGGCCGCGGTGCTGGCCCCCCTGGCGGAACTGGGACTGCCGGCGGACTTCACCCAGAACTACATCTACGGCACCCGCCTGCCGCCGGCTGACTTTGACCGCCTATTCGAACAGTGGTTTGAACAGCACGCCCGCTAGAACCGGGTGTGCCGGACCCCCGCAGGCGTCATTCGCGCGCCCCGGGCAGGAAAC
>DATCKT010000313.1:0-7582 GCA_036562195.1 Limnochordales bacterium | reverse complement strand
CCACAGGAGACGGATCAGCTGTTTGAAGTGCTGCGGGGGCTGGCCGCCCGGGGCACCACCATCATCCTCATCACCCACAAGCTGCGGGAAGTGCTGGCCTTAACCCACGCCGTGACGGTGCTGCGCAACGGGCGCGTGGTCGGCACGCGCGTCACCGCCGGGGCCACCGCCGCGGATCTGGCCCGCATGATGGTGGGTACGGAACGCCTGCCCGAGGTGAAGCAGCGCCGGCCGCAGGAAGCGACCCAGCCGGTGTTGCGGGTGGCTGGGCTCACGGTGAAGGACGACAGCGGCCACGACGCGGTGAAAAACGTCAGTTTTGAGATTTACACAGGCGAAATCTTTGCCATCGCCGGCGTGACGGGCAACGGCCAGACCGAGTTGATCGAGGCCCTGACCGGCCTGCGGCCCATCGCAGCCGGGCGGGCGTATCTCCTGGGCGAGAGCATAAACGGCAGGGGCCCGCGGCAGTTGTACCGCATGGGCCTGGCCCACGTCCCCGAGGATCGCCACCGCCTGGGGATGGTGGCCCAATTCTCGGTGCTGGAAAACAGCATTCTCGGCATTCACCACGAAGCCCGGTTTCGACGGCGGCTGCCGGGCACCATCCACTGGGGCAAGGTGCGGCGCCACGCCCGGTCCTTGGTGGAGCGGTTTCAGGTGGTCACGCCTTCCCTCGCGACGCCCATGCGCAGCTTGAGCGGAGGCAACCAGCAGAAGCTGGTGGTGGGCCGCGAGTTGAGCAAATCCCCCGCCCTGGTCATCGCCGGCCAGCCGACGCGGGGCTTGGACGTGTCCGCCGCCGCGGCCATCCGGGATCTGCTCATGGACATTCGCAACGAGGGACAGGCGGTGCTGTTGGTTTCCGCGGATTTGGACGAGGCGCTCGCCTTGGCCGATCGCGTTGGCGTCATGTACGAAGGCGAGATGCTGGCCGTCCTTACGCGGGATCAGTTTGACCGGGAGCGGATCGGGCTCCTGATGGGAGGAGTGCGCGATGGATCCGCGGCCGGTTGAGCAGCGGGAATTGGACGCGGCCCTACGGCGGGAACGCCGGCGGCAGCTGCGGGAAGCGCTGGGCAGCCTCGCGGAGATCGTGGTGGCCCTCATCATCGGCCTGGGCGTGGGCGCCGTGGTCATGCGGGCCGCAGGGTACAACTGGCTTCTGGCCTATGAGGGCCTCTTCATCGGCTCCTTTGGCGATCCGTGGGCCGTTGCGGACACCCTCGCGTCCGCCACGCCGTTGATCTTGACGGGTTTGGTCTTTGGCCTCAGCGCCCGGGCCGGCTACTTCAACATCGGCGCCCAGGGACAGATGGTAATCGGGGCGCTGGCGGCCGTCGCCGTGGGGGCGCATATATCGGCGCCGCCGGTGGTAGCGGTGACGGTGACGTTTCTGGCCGCAGGCTTGGCGGGCGCGGTGTGGGCGCTGCCGCCCGCGGTCCTCAAGGCGACCCGCGGGGTGCATGAGGTCATCTCCACCATCATGTTCAACTGGATCGCCCACTACACCGCCCTGTATCTCGTGTTCAACATCCTGAACGATCCCCGCAGCGCCGAGCGCAGCGTGCGGGTGGTGCCGGAGGCGCGGCTGGGCGCTCTTATCCCGGGCGCCGACATGACCGCGGCCATCTTCGTGGCCGTCGCCGTCGCGCTGGGCATCTACTGGCTCTTGTGGCATTCGCCTTGGGGGTATGAGATGCGCATTGCGGGCCTCAACCCGTCGGCGCTGCGCTACGCCGGAGCCAATCCCTTGTGGAGCGTCAACCTCACCTTTATCCTGGCGGGCCTAGCGGCGGGCATCGCGGGCGCGACCCAAATCATCGGCCGGCCGCCCACCTATGCGCTGTACGGGGACCTGTCCAACCTGGGCGATTTGGGCTTTGACGGCATCGCCGTCGCGCTCATCGGGCGCAACCATCCTCTAGGGATCATCTTGGCCGCCGTCTTTATCGGCGCCATGGGAGCCGGCGCCCGCATGATGCAGATCATGGCCGGCGTGCCGTTGGACATGGTGCGCATCGTGCACGGCACGGTGATCATCGCGCTGGCCGCGCCGGAGGCATGGTCCCTGTTGGGCAAGTTCCTGGGCGCGCATCGAAGGCGTGGGCAGGCGGCCGCCTCGGCTCCCGCCAAGGCGCTGCAGCGGTAAGGGGGAACGGCCGTGCTCTTGGCATCCCTGATCCTGGGCGCACTGCATGCCATGGTGCCGCTGACCATCACGGCCACCGGCGAGATCCTGAGCGAGCGGGGCGGCGTGGTGAACATCGGCCTGGAGGGCATCCTGCTCATCTCCGCCTTCACGGCCGTCATCGGCGCCGAGGCGGGCGGCCCCTTGGCCGGCCTGCTGGCGGGCTTGCTGACCGGTGCGCTGCTGGGCCTCATCCACGGCATCATCGCCGTCTATTTCCGGGGCGACCAGACCGTAAGCGGCGTCGGCCTCAACATCGTCGCGCTGGGCGTGGTGGCCATCGGCATCGTGGACCGCTGGGGCTCCGCCGGCTTCCACCGGGTCGAACGGGCTTTCCGGGTGCCGTCGCTGTCCACGCCGCTGGGGCCCATGAGCCCCATGGTCATCGTCACCGTTTTGCTGGCCGCGTTCACTTGGTACCTGCTCAAGCACACCAATCTGGGGCTCAAGATCCAGGCGTGCGGCGAGAACCCGGCGGCCGCCGACGCCGCGGGCGTGCGGGTGGAGCGAGTGCGGCTGTTTGGCGCGGTGTACGCGGGCGCCCTGACGGGCCTGGCCGGCGCCTACCTCTCCATCGACTGGCTGGCAACCATCACGGACAACCTGCCGGCGGGCCGCGGCTTCATCGCCCTGGCCACGGTGGTGTTCAGCCGGCTCAACCCGTGGCTGGCGGTGGTCGGGGGCCTCATCTTCGGCTTCTTTGACAGCCTGGGGCTTATTGCGTCCACGAGCCAGGAGCTGACGCGCATCGTCCCCTACCAGTTCATTCAGATGATGCCGTACGTGGTCACGCTGTTGGTGGTGGCCGGCGTCATCGGGCGCTTCCGGGCCCCCGCCGCCAGCGGCCAGCCGTACCGGAGAGAATAAGCCGCGGCGGTGCGCGGTCAGGGCCAGCGTCGCCGCTGCGCGGGCACGGCGGGCGTCCAGCCTCGTTCGCCGTGCCCTTTTGCTTTGCCCTGGGCTGCGGTTCGGGCGCTAGGGTACAGCTCCAGGTTACCAGCCAGCTCTAAGGTACCAGCGCGAGGACGGCTGCGGGCGCCCCGCTGCCGCCCGCGATGCGCAGCAGGCCCACCACCAGCGTCGTGCCCACCGGCAGCAGCTGGTCCAGGTTCGCCACGTTCTCCAGCACCAAGGCGCCGCGGCCGAGGGCCAGCTTGTTGGCCGCGTACGTCTCGTCACAGCCCGGGTCGATGCCGTGGGTATCGATGCCTAAGGCCGCCGCACGGCGCTCCTCCAGTAGAAACCGCACCGCCGCCAAGCCAAAGCCGGGAAAGTGCATGCGGCCGTCGGCGCCGGGGTTCAAGTAGGCTGCGGGGTCGTGCCAGCGGGCCGCCCAGCCTGTACACAGGAGCACGGCGCTCCCGGCCGGGATTGGACCCCAGCGGGCCTCAAAGCGCTCGATGTGGGACGGCTCCAGGGTGAAATCGCAGTCGGCCGCGGCCTCCCGCCGGCAGTCGAGCACCACCGCGGGCAGGACCAGCGCGGCGGCCGGCACTTGGTCCACCGTGCTGCCACCGGCCAGCAAGTGGCTCGGCGCGTTGACGTGGGTTCCGGTGTGCTCGCCCAGGCTGAGCCGCTGGAGGCAAAACCCGTCCCGGTCCAGCTCAGCTGCGGGCTCGACGGCCATGGGCGGGTCGCCCGGCCAGCAAGGCATGCCCGGCCGCAAGATGTGGCTCAGGTGGACGACACGCCGGTACTCGATGATGTGCCGAGAGCTTTGGCCCGCGGTCACCGCCTCTTGGGCGCCCGCCATCCAAACGCCTCCTTCCCCGCCGTCCGCACCCCAGATACCCCCGGGGTTCTTTCGCCCTTTACACCCAGCGGCCGGCCTGCAGCACGCCTGCCGGGTCCAGAGCCCCCTTGATGGCCCTGATGACGCCGTAGCCGGCGCCCCACTCCCGTGCCAAGAGGTGCTGCAGCTTGCTGCCGGGACCGTGGATGGCTTCCATGGTGCCGCCCATGTCCTGGGCCAGTTGGAGCAGACGGTCGGTGGCTTTCCGCATGGCGGTTTTGCCCGCCTCGCCGCCGGCCACGTCGTGGATGACGATGGAGAAGATCTCCGGCCGCCCCCACAGGCCTGTTTCGCCCGCCAGCAACTCAGGATGGCGCTCCAGCTCCTTCAAGCAGGCTTCTCGATAGCGCAGCACGCTGGACATGGGGAGTTCGACGTTGAGGTACTCAAAGCGGCGCAGGCGCAGCGGGCGTTCCCGCCAGTTCCGCGGTTCCTGCACTTCCTGGCGGTAACGCTCGGCGAGATCGTGCCGATGCTCCCAGTACGCCAGGGCCGGTGCGCTGCCCAAGGGCTCGGCCCCGTGGGCCGCGAGCTCCCGCGCGGCCCGCGCGGCGGCTGCTTCCACCGCCTCGGCAAACCCGAAAAAAGTCAGGTGCAAGACGGTGACTTCGCGAGCCGAAGGTGGCCACGCCCCGCCCTTCGCCCGATCGTCCGGTTGCCGACCGTCCGGTTCCCGATCGTCGGGTGCCGGCGGCGAGTCGGACATGTCCATGACCGCCGGGACGATGCCCAGGCGAAACAAGGCCGTGACGGCCGCGAACCCGTCGGCAAAGGTGGGAAACCGGTAGCTCGCGAAGGCCCGGCGCTCGGGCGCCGGCCACACCCGCAGCCAAGCCCGCGTGATGACGCCCAAGGCTCCTTCCGCCCCGACGAAGAGCTTGTGCAGCAGCGGTCCCGGCCCGCCGCTCAGCGTAGGCCGGGTGCGCACCAGCGTCCCGTCGGGCAGCGCCACCTCAACCCCCAGCACCTGGTCTCCCATCTTGCCGTAGGGGCCAAAAAGGTACCCCATGCCGTTGGTGGCGATGGCGCCGCCCACCGTGGCGATGGAGACGCTCCAGGGGTCGTGGGCAAACATGAGCCCGCATCGCTCCGCCGCCGCCGCCACCGCGCCCAGGGTGGCGCCGGCGCCGGCCTCAATGCGCATGTTCTCGGGCTCCACGACCACATCGTCCAGGCGGCTGAGATCCAAGACGACGGCCGGCCGCAGCGGGATGGCCCCTCCCATGACGCCTGTACCCCCACCCCGGGGAACGACCGCCACCGATTCGTCGGCCGCCCACCGCAGGATGCGGGCCACTTCCTCGCTGGTGCCGGGTTGGACGACGGCCAGCACCGGCGCGGCCGTCTCCGGACGACCGAAGGAGCGGTACGCGTCGAGGGCGTCCCAGCTGGCCCAGGCCAGGCTGTCGGGGTCGGTGAACACGAACTCCTCCCCGACGATCCGGGCCAGCGGCCCAGCGTAGGGGCTCGCATGCTGGCCGGGAAGGGTGGAAGCCTTTGGTTCGCGGGTTCGATCGTCGCGCAAGGCACGGCACTCCTCCTTGATGGTCGCAGGCCGACTGTGGCGGGCCCTCATGGTGACTGGTCGGGCCCTGAACCGTGCCGGGCCCACGCGAATTGTCGTTCCCGGCGCCGGTCCCATCTCCTGCATCATCCGCGCGCACGCCCCCGGAAAGCCGGAAAAACCTTCCGGGGCCAGTGGGGGGGCGCCGAAGGCGAGACCGTGATCCGGGGCTCCGGGGTTGCGAGGCCCTGGGCTGCGGGGCCCCGGGCCCCGAGCTAGCGGACGCCGTTGCGCTGACGCGCCGCAAGGGGCGTGCGGGTCAGACGGTGAAGCATCTCGCGACGGACGCAACACCCTACGTTGGGAAAGGAGTCTGACGCATGGCCACTCTCCTTTTCTCGCCCCTCAGGCTGCGGGACGTCACGCTGCGCAATCGCATCGCCATGTCGCCCATGTGCCAGTATTCCGCGGAGGACGGCGTACCCAACGAGTGGCACTACGTCCACTTGGGCAGCCGTGCCGTGGGCGGTGCCGGGTTGATCATCGCCGAGGCCACGGCCGTGGAGCCTCGCGGGCGCATCACGCCCTTCTGCCTCGGGATCTGGGACGACAAGCACGTGGAACCTTTCGCCCGCATCGTGCGCTTCATCCACGCCCACGGCGCGGTCGCGGGCATCCAGCTGTTTCACGCGGGCCGCAAGGCATCCACGGCCCAGCCCTGGAAAGGCGGCCACCCCCTGACGCCCGCCGAGGGAGGCTGGACGGTCATCGGCCCCAGCCCCATCCCCTACCGCCCCGACGGGCCCGTACCCGTTCCCATGACGCACCAGGACATAGACCAAGTGGTGCAGGCGTATCGGCTGGCCGCCCAACGGGCCCTGGCGGCCGGCTTCCGGGTGGTCGAGATCCACGCCGGACACGGGTACCTCCTGCACGAGTTCCTGTCGCCCCTCAGCAATCAGCGGAAGGACGAGTACGGGGGGAGCCTGGAAAACCGCATGCGGTTTCCGTTGGCAGTGGTGCGCGCCGTCCGCGAGGTGTGGCCGGAGCGGTATCCCGTGTTCGTGCGCATCTCGGCCACGGACTGGGTCCCCGGCGGGTGGGACATCGAGCAGTCGGTGGCCTTCGCGTCCGCCCTGCGGGACTTAGGGGTCGACCTGATTGACTGCTCATCGGGCGGCCTGTCCCTGGAGCAGCAGGTGCCGGCAGAACCAGGTTATCAAGTGCCCTTTGCGGAGCGCATCCGCCGCGACGTCGGCATCGCCACCGGCGCCGTGGGACTCATCACGGAACCGGCCCACGCCGAGGAGATCCTGGCGGCCGGGAAGGCCGACCTCATCCTCTTGGGCCGCGTGCTGCTGCGCGAACCCTACTGGCCGTTGCGCGCCGCCGCGGCGCTGGGTGCCGAAGCGGACGTCTGGCCGCCCCAATACTTGCGCGCCAAAGTCTAGCGCCGGCCAGTCAAGGGGACAAATGAAAAGGCCCGGACGAACGAAAAGGCCCATCGGAACTGGCTCCCGATGGGCTTTTTCGTTTGGTGGGGACGCGCGGACTCGAACCGCGGACCTTCACGATGTCAAAGTCATCATGGGGCCGTCCGCCCCTATCCTTCAACGTCCAAAAATGGCTCCACGACGGACTTTTCGGCACCTGGATGATTCTCCCAGTATCCGCTGATGTGCGCCATTTTCCGTGCCATAGGCAGTACATTGGCAGTACAAATCGGTTGGAGCCGAATGGCAGTCAACCACTACGCGCGCTTGGCCGATGGGGTTGATACCACAGTTTTGGATTTGGCGAGGCGTCACCAAGAAGGCCGGGTATCAGAAGATGATACCACGGTAACGTTCCGGTTCGCCGATCGGGACTACTCTCCCGCCCCTGAATGCCGCGGTAGATCAGATGCGGCCCCGGGCTCCTTGGGCCTCCTACGCGGCCACAGTGAAGGGGCAGGTGTGTAAAACGACACAGCTGCGGGCACCTGTTGCAAATGCAACACCTGGGGCAGGTGTACAATTTTGTACACCTCGGGCAGGTGGGGAATTTTCCCCACCTCGGGCGCCGGGCAGGTGTCCGAAACCGGACACGTCGGCGG
>DATCKT010000048.1:0-2420 GCA_036562195.1 Limnochordales bacterium | reverse complement strand
CAGCAGTCCCGCTGCCTGGCCAGGGCCCGCAGCTTCATCGCGTCGTGAACGGGCACGCCTTCCGAGGGGATCACCAGGAGCCGAATCCCCGCGTCCATGGCTTCCCACGCCGCTTCCAGCACGCCCGGCGCGGGCACGTACAGAATGGACACGTTGGCTCCCGTAGCCTGCACCGCCGCCTGCACGGTGTTGAAGATGGGCACGCCGTGCAGCTGCTCGCCGCCGCGGCCCGGCGTGACCCCGGCCACAACGGGCGTGCCGTAGGCCAGCATGCGGGCGGTTTGGCTGCGGGCGTACGCGCCCGTGATCCCTTGGATGACGACCCGGCAGTCCCGGGCGATGATCTCGTTCAGCACCGTACGGCCGCCTTGGCCAGCGCGGCAGCCCGGGCGACGGCGGTGGGCGTGTCCTCCACCAGCTCGACACCCAGGGCCGCGAGGCGGCGGCGTCCCTCCTCCAGCGAAAGTTCGTGGGTGGCGGCCCCGGTGGCCCGCACGCAGCCCACCACGGGCACCGCCGGCGGCCGGCGGCGGAAGGCTTCTTCGAAGCCCGCGATGACCGTGGCCAGCGAAGTGCCGGCGATGACCACGTTCAAGAGCACCACCCGCACCCGCGGGTCCGTGGCGGCTTTCTCCAGGATGAGCTCGCCCAGGGCGATGATCCGCTCCAGGCTCGCCCCGCCCGAAACGTCCACGAAGTTGGCCGGCCGGACGCCGTGGGCGTGGATCGCGTCCAGGATGGCCATGGTCAGCCCCGCGCCGGCGCTCAGCACGGCCACCTCGCCCTCCAGGTCCACAAACGTGATGCCCGCCGCCCGGGCCTTCTGTTCCAAGGGGGTTTCGTGGGCCGGCGGGCGGTCCAGCATGGTCAGGTCGCGTTGACGGAAGGCCGCGTTGTCGTCCACCTCCGCCTTGCCGTCGGCCGTCCAGCAAACCCCCTCGCCGTCGACGATGACCGGGTTGATCTCGACAAGCGTCGCGTCCAGGTCGACGAAGGTTTTCCACGCCGCGGCCACGAGCCCACCCCACGAGCGCAACGCCGGTCCCGTCAAGCCCAAGGCTTCGCCGGCCGCCAAGGCCTGGTACTGGCGCAGCCCCGTGACGGGATCGATGGCGGTCCGCCAGAAACCTTCCCGCTCCTCGGCCGCCCGCTCTTCCACATCAACGCCGCCGTGCGCGCCCGCGAGCAGGATGGGCACGCCCTCCCGGTCGTCGACGGAGATGGAGAGATACAACTCCCGCGCGGCCGGCAGCGCCTCCTCCACCAGCACGTAGCGCACCGGCTCGCCGTGAAGGCTGCCCTGCCACAACGCCTTCGCCTCACGCTCGACGTCTTCAACGGTGTCGGCCCGGCGCACAAGCCCGGCCCGGCCCCGCCCGCCGCTCAAGAGCTGCGCCTTGAGCATGACGGGCAAGCGGTGCTCCCGCGCGGCCCGTACGGCATCGTGGGCGCTCAGCACCACCACCCCCCGGGGGACGCTGGCGCCGCGCCGCTGCAAATGGGCTTTGACCTCACACTCGTACAGCTTCATGCGCCAAATCCTCTCACCCGTTCTCGGACGCCCCGCCGGGCCCGCTGCGTTTCGCCAGGAAACGCCGCACCGCGTCCCGGAAACCAGGGTCCTGCAAAGCCACAGTGCGCGCCGCATTCAGGGCGGCGAGGGCTTCCCGGACCGGCAGGTCCCGGCTGGCGACAAACGCCTCCAGGCCCAGGCGGACGGCAGTGGGATTGTGGCCGGCCAAGGCCTGCGCGTACTCCATCGCTGCGTTCTCCACCTCGGCTGCGGGCACGACGCGGTGAACGAGCCCCGCCGCATGGGCCTCGGCCGCCGTCATCTCCCGGCCCGACAAGGCCAGCTCCAGGGCCCGCCGGTCCCCAATGGCCCGGCGCAGGTAGGGCAAGACCACCAGCGGGAACAGGCCCAAACGCACCTCGGGGATCCCGAAGCGGGCGTCCTCGGCCGCGAACAGCACGTGGCACATGGCCGCCAGGGCGCAACCCGCGCCCAAGGCGGGCCCCCGTACCGCGCCGATGAGCGGTTTCCGCAGCCGCTCGCCCCACTCAAACACTTGGTTGAGCCGGCGCCCTAACTCGTTTAAGGCCGCGGCATCCGCCTCGAGCCACTGGGCCGCCTCCCGCAGGTCGGCGCCGGCGCTGAAGGCGTCGCCAGCGCCCGTGAGCACGATGGCCCGCACGTCATCGTCTTCCTCGGCCGCCATGAAGGCGCGGGCCAGCTCCTGGCTCGCGGCCAGGCCCAGCGGGTTGCGGCGGGCCGGGTCGTTCAAGGTCAGCCGCAGCACCGGCCCGACGCGCTCGACCCGTAGGTACTGGTAATCGCCGCTTGTCACGTCTGCCTCCTCCAACCGCTCATCCACCGCTGCGGGCCGCCGGACCGGTGTTGGCGACCCGCCGGCCAAGGC
>DATCKT010000311.1:0-15728 GCA_036562195.1 Limnochordales bacterium | reverse complement strand
AAGATGTCCAAGAGCATCCCGGGCAGCTACGTGGCCCTCACGGCGCCCGACGAGGAGATCCGGGCCCTCATCCGCCGGGCCGTGACCGACACCGGGCCCCGCGGCGACACCATGAGCCCCGGCGTCGCCAACTTGTTCACGCTGCTGGAAAGCTTCTCCGCGCCGGAGACGGTGGCGCAGTTCCGCGCCGCGTATGACGCCGGCACGCTGCGCTACGTGGACCTCAAGCAGCAGCTGGCCGAGGACCTGGTGCGGGCTCTGACCCCCATCCGGGAGCGGTTCCACGACCTGATGGCCCGCCCCAAGGAACTGCGGGACATCCTGGCCCACGGTGCGGATCGGGCGCGGGCCATGGCGCAGGCAACCATGGAAGAAGTGCGGGCCAAAACGGGGCTCGTGCTGCAGGAGGATCCGGCGGAGCGGGCGGTCGCCCGGGCGACGTAAAGCCCACCGGGGCACGCGGCCGCCCTGACGCCGCCGCAGCCCCTTCCACTTCTCTTTCAGGTCCCTTGCCTCAGGTGCCCTGCCTCAAGCGGTGGCTGCCGGTCCGGCCGGGAACAGGCGGTGCCGCTGCAACGGGATGTACGTCTGGGCGATGACGGCCAGCGGCTTGCGGGCCAGGGTGAAGTGGTCGGCCAGCCGAGCCAACAGGTCGGCCAGGCCCAGCTCGGCGGCGGGCTCGGCTTCGGCGGCCCGCCGGTAGTACGTGCGGCCCCGCTCCTCGTACTCCTCGATGTCCTGGGGCTCCTTGCCCCGCACCCGCGCCGCCCGGGCCGAAGCTTCCCTGCCGCGGCTCGCAAGGTGATCCGCGAACATCCCTGTCAAAAACAGGCACAGGTCCCCCAGACGCCGGTACAGCGGAAAGCGCTGGCTCTCGTCGGCCAGCTCCACCAACGCCTCCATGTCCTCCACGGCGAAGTCGCTGTACGTCACCCGCCGCGGGCCGCGGGCGCCCCACAGCTGCACCGTATGGCGGTCGATGCGGGTAAACCCCTCCAGCATCTGTGCCAGGTAATCCCGCACGGCCTCGTCCTCCAAGAGGGTCGCCGCCGCGTCGGCGTCAAACACCGGCAGCGTCCCTTGCGTGCTGACCTCCATGGTGAAGCGCCGGGCGCGGAGATCCCGCTGGGCGCGCCGCAAGAGGACCGTGAACAGCAGGTAGGGCGACACCTGCAGCAGCGCATCGGGATTGTTGGCCAGCCTCAGGAAGACGCGCTCATCGTCCAGCATGATCTGCAGCAGGTCCGCCTTGCCGCGCACGATGTTCTTGATGTGCTCGTAGTCCGTGCGGGTTTCGGTCACGGCGCGGACGAGGAAATCCAGGTCGGCTTCGCTCAATTGGGCGAGACGGTTGGTCGCCGGCCTCACGGTCGTTCCCCTCCCTTGGGGCTGCGCGCCGCCGCGCACCGGTGGGAACGCACCGCCCGGCAGCGCGCCGGGGGAAGTTTGAGAACATTATACGCGCCGCATCGACCGTGTCAATGGGAATCCAAGGCCCGGTGCGCCGGTCATCCGGCCGCCGCCTGGGATATCTTGTCCAGCAGGGCTTGTTTCTCCTTAAGGGGAAGGAATGCGGCTTTGGCCGCGTGCATGACCGTCTGCCACACCTGCTCCGGCGTGCAGCCCAGTTCGGCCGCGACGCGCCGGTACTCCGCCGCCATGGTGGTGTTGGACACGGTGCGATTGTCGGTGTTGACGGTGACCGCGAGGCCCGCTTCCAAGTACCGGCGCAGCGGGTGTTGCCCGAGGGCGCCCACGGCCTTGGTCTGGACGTTGCTGGTGGGACACATCTCCAGCGGGACGCCGCGGGCCGCCACCTCCCGCAGGAGGTCCGGATCCTCCTGGATCCGCACGCCGTGGCCGATGCGCTCAGCGCCCAGCACGTCCAGCGCGTCCCGCACCTCCTCCGCCCCGCGGGCTTCCCCGGCGTGCACGATGACGTGGAAGCCCATCGCGCGCGCCAGGGCGAAGGCCTCCCGGTGCAGCCTGCCCGGAAACGCCGCTTCGTTGCCCGCCAGATCGATGGCCACCAACCCCTGGCCCAAGAGCGGCTCCATCTCCCGCACCATGGCCACGTTCTCTTCCGGCGGCAAATGGCGCATGCAACAGGCGATCAACCCCGTGCTGACAGCAAACTCCCGCTGGCCCCGAGCCAGGCCCCTTAGGGCGGCCTGGGCGGCCTCCCGCATGGACAAGCCCGTGCGCGTGTGCAGGATGGGGGCGAAGCGCACCTCCACGTGCACCACGTTCTCGGCCGCCGCGTCCGCCACCAGTTCGTACGCGATGCGCTCCAGGGCGGCGGCGTCCTGCATGACCGCCAGCGGCAGGTCGAAGCGGGTCAAGTAGTCGGCCAGGGACGGGCAGTCGTCGGGCACCTGCATGGACGCCGCGACGGCCGCAGGGCTGTTCAGGCCGTCGTACGGGGCGACGGTTTCGCTCCCCTCCCGGCGGCGCTCCTGCAACAGTTCCCAGACCGTGCCGGGCCGGACCGAGCCGTCCAGGTGCAGGTGCAATTCCACCTTGGGCATGGTTTGCCAGTCCATGTTAAAGGCCTCCTCGGGGAATTTGCCACCTGTTCTCCGCGAGGGAGGGAATGTCCTGCCGCCGGCCCCGCTGGCCCGGCGGGCCGGACACCCACAGCCGGGGTTGGCCAGAGGCCGCCTCGACCGGTGGGGCCAGCCGTTCTAGCCCGGCCCGCGAAACCATATGCCTTCGGTGATGCGCCATCCACCGCTGGGACGCGACAGAATCGCCAGCCGGCCGCCCGGGCGGCGGGGTTTCCTTGCGGTGCTCAGCGGGCAGCCAAGCCGGGCTCCAACACCGGCGGCCGGCGGATGGGCCGGGAAGGGAGACGGTAGGTAGTGCGCCGGCGGCCGCTGCTGCGCAGCGCCCTTATGCTGATGGTCGCCGGGGCCGTCACCCGCGCCATCGGCACGCTGTACCGAATCCTCGTCGTGCGCTGGGCGGGACCGGAGGCACTGGGCCTGTTTCAGATGGTCCTGCCCCTGTACCGCATGGCTTCCACCGTGGCTACACTGCGCCTGCCCGTTGCGCTCACGCAGATCACCGCGGACGGGCTGGCCCGGGGGCAACTGGAACAGGTGCGCCAGGCCCGGCGCGTCACGGCGGCCCTGATCATGGGCATGACGGCGCTGACGGCCATCGCGGTGCTTGCGGCCGCGCCGTTCTTGGCCCACCGCTATTTGACCGATCCCCGCACCCGCATCCTGATCCTGCTCCTGCCCTTGGCCATCGTCCCGTCGGCGTTGACTGGGATCTTCCGCGGCTGGGCCGAAGGGCGGCAGAACATGGTCTCCACGGCCACCGGGCAGGTCGTGGAGCAACTGGTGCGCGTGCCGGTGGTGCTGGCGCTGCTGTCCCTGTGGGCGGGACGGGGCGTCGAGCATGCCGGGGCCGCCCTGGTGATCGGCTTGGGGGCGGGCGAAGCGGCGGGCCTCATCACGGCCATGGCCCTGTCGGGTTGGTGGGCCTGGCACCGCCTGCGGCCTAAAGTGGGCGCGCGCCCCGTGGACCGGCCGTTCCGCCGTACCGTGCGCCGCATCCGCCGGCACCTGCACGTCGCCCGATCGCTTTTGGCCTTGAGCCTGCCCCTGTGGCTGGCCACCATGGTCAACACCGCCGCGCAGCTGATCAACGTGGGCCTCATCCCGCGACGGCTGTTGGCCGCCGGCGTGCCGCTCGTGCAGGCGACCGAGATGTACGGGCAGCTCACCGGGATGGTGCTCCCCCTCCTGTACATGCCCATGCTGGTGGTGTTTCCGGTGGCAACGGTGCTGACGCCGGCCATCGCCGACGCGTGGGCGCAGGGGCAGCGGGCCCGGGCGCGCCGGCGATTCTACCTGGCCGCCGCCGGCGCGCTGGCGGTGGGCCTCGCGACGGCGGCGGTCTTCCACGGGTTTCCCGAGGCGGTGCCGCGCCTTTTGTACGGCGCGCCGGAGATCGCACCTCTGGTGCGCATCGCGGGGTGGGCCGCCCCCTTCGCCTTCACGGCCAACATCTTCGCCTCGGTTCTGTACGCCCTGGGCAAGACCAATCTGGTGCTCCACACCTTCCTCCTCACTACCGCCGTGCGCCTCGGGCTCATCTACGAGCTGACGGCCGATCCCCGGCTGGGCATCGCCGGCGCCCTGTGGGCCATCGCCGTGGACTACGCCCTGACGGCGCTGCTCAACGGCTGGGCGTGCCTGCGCTGGCTGCGGCGCTGAAGCCGGCCCGTGGCCGATGGAGCCCGCCCCCCGGCGGCGACGGAGGCGCGTCCCGGAGGGGGTCGCGGCTTCGCGGCCCGGAAAAAGCAGGGAAAAGTTCGAATGAGCCGGAACATATCCCCGTGACGCGCGCATCCGATGACTGGCAGCGAATACTGTGTGACGGCCGGTGGGAGCGGCCCAGCGACAAGGAGGCCGTGTACACCGAGTTGACGCGCGGCCGGCGGTGGGGGATCCGGGTCGTCCTGTTCGGCGATGAAGCCCGCGTCGAAGCCATCGACGCCGCCATGCCGGTCACCTACGGCGCGCCGCGGCGGTACGTGACCATCGTGCGCCCGCCCACGCTGTGGGAGCGCCTGCGGGGGATCACCTTCGCCGACAAGCTGCTGCGAGCGGTAGCCGAGAAGCGGCGCGTCGCGTGGGAAGAGGAAGCGAGGCTGCAATCTAGCCATCAGGGGGAGTGACGCCATGTCCACCGTCAGACCCGCGGGCGCCGCGGAGGCGGCCCTGGAACCCAGCGAGTTGGCCCAGCATTGGCCCATTCTGGCCGTGGCTTTCCTAGTGTCGTTGGTGACGACCGGCCTGCGGTTCACCGCGGGTCCGTTCATGGGCCCGATAGCGGCGGACTTGGGCTTCACCCACGGCCAGCTGTCGGCCATCGTCGCGGCCTCGGCCCTCATCTTTGGCCTGGCTCTGCCTTTAGCCGGGCGGCTCGCCGACCAATGGGGCAGCCGAACCGTCGTGGCCGCGGGCACCATCGGGCTGGCCGCGTCGCTGGTCCTGGTGGCCGTCACCCGGTCGCCGGCGGTGTTCGCGACGGCCTACGCCGGCCTGGCCTCCCTCGGTTTCGCGGCCACCGGCCAGGTGGCCTTCAGCCCCATCATCAGCGTGTGGTTCCGGCGGCAGCGGGGCATGGCCATGATGTTCCTGTCCGCGGGCGCCATGGGCGGCATCGCGGTCATGACGCCGGTTTCCACCCTGCTCATTGGGGCGGTGGGCTGGCGCAACACGTACCTGGCCTTTGCCGTGGTCGCGATGGTCCTGCTGCTGCCGCTGGTCTTGCGCGGCATCCGGGAGCAAGCGGCGGCAGCACCGCGAGCCGGCGCGCCCGCGGCGTGGCAACCGGCCCTGGCCACGACGCCCTTTTGGCTGTTGGCCTTCGGCCTGTTCGCGTGCGGTTTCAGCATGCACATGATGGGGACCCACGGCGTGCCCATGCTGGAGCACCACGGCTTCCCAACCATGACGGCGTCGCTGGGGATCGGGCTCATCGGCCTGGTAAGCATCGGCGGCACCCTGGCCTTGGGTGTTCTGTCCGACCGGATCGGGAGGCCCCTGTTCCTGGGGTCCATTTTCTTGGTGCGGGGCCTGGGGTTTCTGGCCCTGGTCGCCGTCGGGCAAGAGTGGGAGCTGTACCTGACGGCGGCCATCGGCGGGCTCGTCTGGGCGGGCAGCCCTGCCCTCACCTCCGCCCTGACCGCCGACATCTACGGCGCCCGGGTGGTAGGCACCCTCTTTGGCCTGCTATTCCTGGGACACCAGATCGGCGCCGCCGCGGGCGCGTACTTGGGCGGGTGGGCCTTTGACACGCTGGGCGACTACACCGCCGCCTTCGTGACGGCGGCGGCGCTGCTGTTTGCGGGTGCGCTGGCGGCTTGGCGGGTGGGCGCCCACCGGCCCGGCGCGCCGCTCACGCGCCGGGCCCAGCAGCCTGCGTAGGCCCTTCCCGAAGCCGCCCGTGTCCGCCGACCGGCATGGGGACGGCCCGGCCGGCGGCCAGGAAGACCACGTAGGCCTCCGCCACCTCCCGCCCGTAGATCTCGCGGGCCGCGCGGCTGTACAGTTCCATCTGGACCGTGTAGCGCCGGGCGGCTTCTTCCACGGCATCCGGCGCCACCTGGTCCGTCTTGAAGTCCACGACCACCGGCCCTTCCTCGCCGAGCAGCAGCAGATCGATGACGCCTTGCACCACGACCCGTTCCTCGGCGGCCAGCGCCGGGTCCAGATCCGGGTACACCTCCGCCGCCGGCAGCGCCAGCGTAAACGGGATCTCGCGCCGCACCCGGCTCGCGTGCTGCTGCAGCCGGCGCCCCAGGGGCGAGGCGAAAAAGCGCGCCAGCTGTCCGGGGTCGATCCCGCCGGCCTGCTCCGGGGTCAGGAGCCCCCTGCCCACCATGGCCGCTACTTGCCCGCCGATGCCCGCCGCGTCCAAGGGCCCGTGCAAGTCCAGGTGCTGCAGCACCAGGTGCACGGCGGTGCCCCGCTCCGCGGCCGTCAGCGCCCGGCCTGCCGCCTGCAGGAAGCGGGGCCGTCGGGCGAGGCGCACGGGGGGCTGCACGGTCGGCTCGCTCTCGCCGTGGTCTTCGTCCCATCGCCGCTTGAGCTCGCTGACGCTCTGCTTGGCCGGACGGGCGGACAGCGCGAGCCACGGGTAGCGCCAGCGCACGCGGTCCTCCAAAAGCAGGCGCACGGGGGCGTCGTCCACACCCTCCATGGGCTCCAGCGCCGCGATGGCGCGCCAGTCCACGTCCGTGCCGTCCCCCGGGGCCGCGGCGCCGGTCAGGGCCACCACCCGCGCCGCGTCCCACACCTCTACGGCCCAGCGGGAAGGGTCACAGGCGACCGCTCCGTCGGCGGGCTCCCGGGCAAAGCCCGCCAGCCGCCGCAGAGGCGCGCCGGCTTGGTGCCGGCACAGGGCGGGACCGATCCAGTCCAACCAGTTCTGGGCATCCAGCAGGCTGCTGTCGGGCAGCGGCCAGCCCGTGCAGGCGGCCGCCGCGGCCCAGCGGCCCGCAAGGCGCGGGAGATCCCGCCCCGAACCGATGAGGATGAGGCGCTCGCGGGCCCGGGTCAGCGCCACGTATAGCACCCGCATTTCCTCGGCCAGCTCTTCGCGGCGCCGCCGTTCCCGGACGGCGTCATGCACCAGCGACGGCCAGGCGATGCGGCGCTCCCCGTCCACTACGGCCGCCCCCAGGCCCAGGTCGCGCTGGAACGCGAGGAAGCGGTGGCCGTCCCGGTGCCGGAATTGGCGGCCCATGTCCAGGACAATGACGATGGGGAATTCCAGGCCTTTGCTCTTGTGGACGCTCATCACCCGGACCACGTCGTCGCTTTCGCCCACGGCCGGGGCCGTCCCCAGGTCGCCGGCGCCCTCCTGCAGCCGCTTGATGAAGCGCAGGAAGCGGGCCAGCCCATGCCGGGCGAAGGTGTCGAACTGGCGCGCCCGGTCGTAGAGCGCCCGCAGGTTGGCCTGGCGCTGGCGGCCCCCCGGCATGGCGCCCACGTAGTCGAAGTAGCCGGTTTCCGTGAGCAGTTGCCACACCAGCTCCGACAAGGGCGCGCGGCGGGCATGGGTGCGCCACTCGTCCAGCCGCACAAGGAACTCCCGCAGCCGCCGGCCCAGGGCGCCCAGCTCGGCGCGGCCCGCCGCGGCCAGCACGGCGTCGTAAAAGTCCCCTTCCCGCTGGACCGCACGGATGCGCGCCAGGTCGTGGGCGCTACAGCCGCCAATGGGCGAGCGCAACACGGTGGCCAGCGCGATGTCTTGCCGGGGGTTGTCCAGCACCGCCAGCAGCGCCAGCATGGTCTCCACTTCGAGAGCGGCAAAGTAGCCGGTGCCCAACTCGGCATAGGCCGGCACGCCGCAGCGGGCCAACACGTCCAGCACCGTGTTGGCCTTGTGACGCGTCGCGCGCAGCAGCACCGCCACGTCACCGTAGCGGGCCGGCCGGTAGCCGCCCGTCGCCTTGTCCCAAACCTGCATCTGGCCGTCCCGCACAAGGGCCTGGATGCGCTGCGCTGCGACCAGCGCCTCCCGCTCCAGCGCGTCCAGATCCTCGATCGCGTCCTCATCCGCAACGTCCCCAGGCTCGTCCACCGCCGTTCCGCCGGAAACCGGGGCGGTGCCCTCCCCTTCCGCCGGCGCCGCGGCCACCGGCGGAGGCGTTGCCACCGCCGCCGCTTCCACAGCCGCTGCCGCCTCCAGCGCCGCCGGCAGTTGGACCGCCGCCCGCAAGGCACCCCGATCCCGCTCCAGCAAGTGCACCTCGATGGCCGCGTCCTGCCCGCCCGGGCCGTAGGGCGCCCGGAAGACCAGCTCCGCCGCGGCGTCGTAGGCCAGCTCCCCCGCCGTCGGGGTCATGATCTGCCGGAAAAGGAAGTTGACGCCGTCCACCACGGGCGCCCGGCTGCGGAAGTTGGCCTGGAGATCGATGCGGCGCTCGGCGCAGCTCCCCGCGCCTGCAAGCGGCGCCGCCCGCTGGTAGCGGGCCAGGAAGAGGGTTGGGTCCGCCTGCCGGAACCGGTAGATGCTCTGCTTGACGTCGCCCACCAAAAACAGCCGCCCGCCCTCGTGGGCGGCGCCCGAGACGCGGCTGAGGATGGCCTCCTGCACGCCGTTCAAGTCCTGGCTCTCGTCCACCAGCACCTCGTCAAACTGGGCCCGCAGTTCGGCCGCGGCCTCGGGATCGTCCAGCAGGCGCAGGCACAAATGCTCCAGGTCCGCAAAGTCGACCGCGCTGCGCTCCCGCTTGGCCGCGGCGTACAGCTCGTCCAAGGCCAGCACCTGCTCCACCAGGGCGTCCATGAGCGGCGCCAGGGACCGCACGTCCGCCAGCTGCTCAGCCAAGGGCCTGGCCAGCCACCGGCTGAAGACGCCCTCCACCGCCTGCTTGGCCGCTTCACGCAGCTTCTTGACGGCGTCCCGCACAGCCGGATCGCCCTCACCCTTCCTGGCGCGCTGCAGGGGTGGAAACGCGGCGTCGGCGGCGGCCGCCGCCAAAGCGGGCAAACCGTGGGCGGCCGCCTGCTGCAGGCGTTCCAGCCGCGCCAGGTCCGCCTCCAGGGTCGCCGCATGCCCCGCCACCCCGCCGGGCCCCATGGCCAAGTCCAGCGCCTGCCGCAGCAGGGCGGCGGCGCGCGCCAGGCGCACCTGGGCCGCCTGGGCGAGCTCCACCCCCCATGGGCTTGCGGGAAACGTCCCGGGGTCCAGTTCGTGGTACGCGCGGGTGCATTGGCGCAGCCAGGCCGCCGGGTCGGGCAGGCTGCGGGCGTAGTCGTGCAGGTCGAGGATGACCTGGCGCAGATCGGCGTCGCCGTCGGTTCCGCCGTAGGCCAGCACCAGCTGGCTGAAGGGGCCGTTCGCCCCCGAGCGGTCGTACGCCTGCTCAAGGACGTCGTCCAGCACATCGAGACGCAGCAGTTGCGCTTCGTGCTCGTCCAGGACTCGGAACTCCGGGTCCAGATCCAGGCGGAAGAAATGCTGCCGCAGCACCGTCAGGCAAAAGGCGTGCAAGGTGCTGATGTGGGCCTTGGGGAGGAGCATGAGCTGCCGCAGCAGGTGCCCGCTGTGGGGGTTGGCCGCGAGCCGCGCTTCCAGGGCCTGCATAATGCGATCCCGCATTTCCCCCGCGGCCGCCTCGGTGAAGGTGACCACCAAGAGGCGATCGATATCAACGCCGTCCTCGGTGACCAGGCGGATGATGCGCTCCACGAGGACCGCCGTCTTGCCGGAACCCGCCGCGGCGGATACCAGCAGGTGTCCGCCCCGGGCTTCAATGGCCGCCCGCTGCTCGTCGGTCCAGTCCCGGCCGCTCACGGTACCACCCCCTCCGGGCGCCCCCCGGCCGCGGGTGCCGCCGGCGCGCCGGGGAACGGCCCGGCGCCCCCGGACGCCGCGGCCGCGTGAATGCGCTCCCACGCCTCCGCGCGCGTCAGGCGCCGCAAGTCCCGGTACCCGTTGCCTTCCACCAGCGGGTCGAACTGGCAGACGCCGTGGAAGAGGCAGTGGGCGCACGGGCGCTCCTTCCCCATCCGGTAGGGCGCCACGGCCATCTCGCCGGCGAGAATGCGCTCGGCCAGCGCGGCCGCCTGCCGGCGCGCGAAGGCCAGCAACGCGGCGAAATCGCCAAGGGACGCGGCGTTGCTCTGCCGGCTGACGGTGCCGTCCTGGTTCACTCTGACCATGAGCAAGTCCGAGCCGGCCCCGCCGATGCGGGTGTCCATGAGCGCCAGCACGTCCGGCTGGTCGATGAACAGGCCCCGCATGCGCAGGTGACGCCGCAGGAGCGCATCCAGCGGGGCGCCGTCCACCGGTTGCTGCTCGCGGACGATCGGATCCCGGACGGGGAAATAGAGGGCCCCGGCCGGAGCCACGGGCGCGCCCGCAGGCAGCCCCGCGGCTGCCGCCAGCGTGCGCCCGTGCGCCAGCGCCACTGCGAGGTAGACGGGCAGCTGCAGGGACAAGCCGTACAGGACGCGATCCGGCTCCAGCTCCCGGTCGGCGCTCTTGTAGTCGATGACCCGCAGCCACACGCGCCCAGCGTCATCCTGCGCCAGGTCGATCCGGTCGATCTGCCCGGACAGGCGCAGCTCCCGTTCCCCGGACAGGGGTACGACCCACGGCCCCCAGGCGGCCCCCCGGCGGCCGAACGCGGCCTCCACCGCCACCGGCCGGAAGCGGCCCCGGCGGGCGTGCTCGGTGAGGATGCCCACGGCCCGGCGCACCGTGCGCCGCAGCACCTCGCCCAGGAAGGCGCGCCGGGATGAGGTCAACGCCAGCTCGTGGCCGAGCTGGGGCAACAGCTCGGCCACGCACCGGTCGGCCAAGGACAGCGCGACGTCCTCCTCCAGGTCGCCCCAGTCCGTGCCGGCGGCGTGCAGGTGTTCCACAAAGCGCCTCAGAGCCGCGTGGAGGAAAATCCCCACCTGCAGCCGGTCCAGGCGCCATTCTTGCCGCTCCCGCAAGCCCAGGCCATAGGCGGCGAAGTGTTGGAAAGCGCACGCAGCGAAGCTCTCCAGCCGGGTGACGCTGGTGTGCAGGGCCGGCCCGTACAGCTCCCGCACCACCGGCTCCGGCAGGTCCGGCACCGCGTTGTGGTGGTTCAGGGCCGCGAACGGACCGGCCGCGCGCCGGCGCAAGTCGGGGTCCTGCGCGACCCACTGGTACAGGGACCACCATATCGGAGCCGCCTGCTCCCCCGCGCGGTGGCGCCGCAGGCGCGCCGCCAGGTGAGCCACGAGGCGATCGGCGTCCACGAGGCGCTCCAGCCACATCCCATCGTCCACCGGCTCCACCGGCGCCGCCTCCACCCGCAGGTCGGGAAACAGCTCCCGCAGGCGGCGGACGACAAAGGACGGCGCTTGCTCCCGCCCCCGCTGGTCGGCGGTGGGCCAGCTGATCCACAGGTACTCGCTGGCCCGCGTCAGGGAGATGTACATAAGGTACTGCTCCCGCAACAGGAGCGCGCGGCTGGTGGGAGACAGCTCCAGGCGGCTTTCGGCCAGCAGTTCCCGCTCCCGGTCGTTGAAAATGACGTCCTCCGACGGTTTCAAGGGAAAGCTCCCGTCGTTGGCGCCTAAGACCAGGGCCGCCTTGATGTCCGGCTGGCGCGACCGCTCCACGGAGCCCACCAGCACCTGGTCCAGGCCCGGCGGGACCAGGCCGATGCGCAGCGACTCGAGGCCCGCCTCCACCACCTGCCGGAACTCAGCCAGCGACAGCGGCTGATCGCCCATGGCCTCCGCCAGTTCGTCCAAGATCTGGAGCACCCCTTGCCAGGCCCGGGCGTGCTCCTGGACCTCCAGCGGCCGCCCCGCTTCCCTTGCCGCCTCCATCCACTGCTCCAGGGCAGCGGCCACCTGCAGCTCGTCCAGAAAATCCCACAGGGCGGCGGCCATGTCCCGGGCGCAAGCCGCGGCCGCCAAGCGCTGCGCCAGGCGGCGCAGGGGGCCCAGCGCTCGGGTGCGGGCGGCGTTGAGTTCCGCGAGGGTCCGCTCCGCGGCCGCGTCCGCACTCCATTGGTCGTCCCACGGGTAGCGCCGCATATAGCCCCACGGCTCTTCCCGGATCCAGGCGGTACCCTCGATGCCGTGCTCCAGGGCGTAGTTCTCCAGTCGGTCGGCTTCGTCCCGCGAAACCGGCAGCAGGTCCGTCTTCAGGCAGCGCACCACGGCCTCCGTGGCCCAGCCCGTGGCCACGGTTTCCAGGGCGGAGCGCACCAGCTCCGTCAGCGGATGATGGGACAACGGGCGGCGGCTGTCGATGAAGTGCGGGATGCCGTAGCTGGTGAAGACCGCCGCGACGAGATCGCTGTATCGCTCCAGCTCGCGCACGATGACGGCCATATCCCGGAACCGCCAGCCCCGTTCCCGGGCCAACCGCAGAATCTCGCGCGCCGCGGCTTCCACCTCGGCGCGGGCGTCGGCCGCAGCCACCAGTTTCACCGCCCCCGCGGCCGCAGGCGCCCCCCCGCCGCGCCCCCGGGGGGCAAACAGGTCCCGCTCCAGCCGGGCCAGGGCCGGCACGCGGGCAAAGCGGGGCGGCGGGTCCGCGGCGAACACCTGGGGCTCCGCGACCACCAGGCCGTCCTCCTGGGCCATGGCCAACAGGCGGGCATAGGTTTCCCGGGTAGGCGCAAACACGTCCTGGGCCCCTGCCAGCGCCGCGGGCGCGGCCGGATCGAGGCACAGGGCGATGTCCACCCGCTCGGCCACCCGCCACAGGGCCCGCAGCACCTCAAACTCCTGCGGCGTGAAGCCGGCAAACCCATCCACCCACACCCGTGCGCCCCGCACCAGACGGCTCGCGCCCATATGGACCGCAACCACGCTCAAAAGCTCATCGGGGTCGGTGAAGCGATCGGCCACATAGTCGGCAAAGGCGCGGTAGACCAGCGCCAGGTCGTGCAGCTTGGCCGCGAGGACGCGGTGGGGAGAGTCCGCCAGCAAGGCGAGGCGGGCCTCCAAGTCCTCAGGCCGGCAACGGTAGGCCCGCAGGTCCGTGAGGGTGTTGGCCAGCTTGTCCACGAAACCGGGCTGGCGGGCCGCCTTCCCGAACAGCTGGAGCCGAGCCCCGTGCCGGTGGATGAGGGACCGGAGCACCATGCGCTTGCCCAGCTCGCCCAAGGGCGGCCGGGCACCCAGGCCCGTCTCCTGCAGCACCCGGGCCGCCAGGCGCCGGAAGCTGAGGACGTGAGCCCGGTGGGTCGCCCGCACCGCGGCCGTGGAGAGCAACGCCCGTTCCATCTGGAAGGTAGCCTGCTCCGGGGTGAGGAGGATCAAGGGCGGGCCTTCCGGTCCCGCCAGCAGTTCCCGGCGGATGGCTTCCAGGCAGGCAAAGGTCTTGCCGCTGCCCGCGCGCCCCAGCAGAAACCGCAGTTGTGCCGCCACCGGCCCGTCCTCCTCTCCTTAGGCGCTCCCTGGGACGAGCAGCCCCTCACTGGCCACAGCCTGCACGGTCCGGCCCCACGCGGCCAAGTCCTGGCGGTGGGTGAATAGGACCACTTGGCGCTCCCGGGACACCTCGGCCAGCGTCTCCCGGATGCGCTCCATGCGTGCGGCGTCGCAGTTGACGAAGGGATCGTCCAGCAGCAAGGGCAGCGGCGCTTCGCCGCTGACGAGTTCGGCGATGGCCAGGCGCAGGGCGAGGTACAGCTGGTCTTGGGCCCCCTGGCTCAACTGGGCCACGGCGCAGGGGCGCCCGTCGGGTTCCCGGATCGTCACAGCGAAGGCCTCATCCAGCTCGACGCGGCGGGGCACGCCCGTGAACCGCTGGAAGTGGCGGCTGGCGGCGTCGGCGAGGCGCGTGCGGTGGGCGGCCTGGTACTCTTCGACCGCGGCCTGGAGCTCCCGGTGAGCGCGGGCCATGGCCTGCGCCTCGAGCGCCGCCGCCTCCCGCTCTTGCCGCAGCGTCTTGAGCTCTTCCTCGGCCTGGGCGATGTTGATCACCTGGCTGCCGGCGAGGCGCACTTGCTCCTCCAGCAGTTGGCGCGCCGCCGCGGCGGCCTGCTCGGCCTCGGTGCGCCAGCGGTCCCGCTCCGCCTGCAGTTGGCGCAACCTGGCGTTCAGGGCGTCCCCGTCCCCCGCCTCTTCCGGATGGGGCAGGCCGGGGTGCGCGGCGCGCAGCGTTTCCAGTTCCTGCCACAGGGCGGCCGCCTGGTTCGTCACGTCCAAGAGCCGCTCCTTCAGTGCGGCAGGGGTAGGCACGGCATGCGCGTTGAGCACGCCGGCCCGCTGGCCGGCCAGCCGCTCCAATTCCTCCCGCCCGGCCCGCCAAGCCTCCCACCGCTCGCGAGCCCGGGCCGCATCCCCCCCGGCGGCCGCCAGCACCGCCGCCAACCGTTGCCGCAGCCGGGCGGCCTCGGCGAGCCACTGGGACAGCGGCGCTTGCTGCTCCAGGGCGGCCCGCGCCTCCTCCCAGAAGCCGCCCGGCAAGGCGGCCAGCTGGGCCGCCAGATCGCCCATGGTGCGCACCTCGCGCCCCGTGGCCACAAGGAGCCGGGACAAATCGCCCCACAGTCCGGGCAGTCCGGCCGCGGGCACCTCCTCCGGCCTGGTCGTGGCCGCGCCGGCGTGGCGCTGCGCGAAGGCGACGATAGAAGCTTTGACGGCCTCGGCCTCCTGCGTCAGGGTCATCCAGCGGCGGAAGGCAGCCTCGATGCCGTCGCCGAAGCGCTCGCGCGCCGGCGCGGTCGCGGCCAGAAACTCCGCCAAGGCGTGCTCGGCCCCGCGCACGGCGGCCAAAAGCTCCCGCTCTTCGTCCGGGCCGGGCAGGCTGCGGCGCATCCCCTCCAGCGCGGCGGCCGCCTCGGCCCGGGCCGCCAGCCGCTCGCGCAATGCCCCCAGCTCCGCCGGACCGGTGTCGGCGAACCGCTTGTCCTCCGCCAGCGCCCGCTCCAGCTCCTCGAGGCTTCGGGCTGCGGCCCGGACCTGCGCGGCCAAGTCTTGCACGGGGCGCTTTAGGCGGCCGGAGACCATGGCCAGGCCTACACCGGCCACCAGCAGGGCCGCGAACACGCTGGCCCAGCCCGCTGCCCCGTGGAGGGCATAGGCCAGTCCCCCGGCCAGCGCCAGCCCGAGGAGCCACGCGAGCGCAAGCCGCGTGTGGTGCCGCCGGCGCACGGCGCGGAACGTTTCCTCCAGCGCCCGCAGGCTTTGTGCCGCCCGCTCCCGCCGCTCCAGCAGCTCCAGGCGCTCCTGCACCGCCAGGAGCGCGCCGTCGCCCCAGGCGTTCAGGTCGGCAAAGGCGTGCGCGAACCGGGCCTGCTCAGCCGCATACCGCTCCCGGGGCTCGCGCCAGCGGGCGAGGGCCGCGCGCGCTTCCTCCACGGCCCGTTCCAGCCGCAGCCGCCAGGCCGTGTAGCCGGCCAGTTGCTCCCGCAGGGCCTCGTCGGCCGCGGCGAACACATCGTAGCCTTGCAGCTCCGCCTCCAGGCGCGCGAGGCGCTCCTTTTGGGCCTGGCACTCCGCCCACGCCTGCACCAGCTCCGCGGTGCGCGCCCGCATGCCCTCCAGTTCCCGCGCCAGCGCCTCTCGGGCCGTGCGGATCCGATCCTCCAGCTGCTGCAGCTGCACCAGTTGGCTGCCGAGCTCGGGACTCTCCTCGGCCGCGGCCAGCTCCGGGAACTGGTCCGCCAGCCGGCGGGCCCGCTCCTCGTGGGCGGCCTCCAGCTTTTGGACCGTCGCCACCGCGTGGTCCAGCTGCAGCTGCCGCTGGAGCAA